>JAUXGP010000047.1 GCA_030621995.1 Psychrilyobacter sp. | reverse complement strand
TAAACAGATAATAGATAACCATGGTTACCGCTATATCTATGACTACTATATCGGTCATGCTATTTCTAAATACCCCCAGCAGTATCAGATACAGTAAGAACTTTATCGTTGTTAGTGCTTTTATTTCATTTATCATCTTTCCCACCTTCATATTTTTTGTTTTCCCTCATAATTTACGAAAATTAAATATTTTTCCTGTCTTTTAAATTATTTTATTTACAATTTCATAAATTATATCTGCTGTAATTCCCCAAATAACTTCCCCATGATATTCATATATATAAATTTCCCTCTCCCTTCCATTCCAAGGTTCATGATATTTTTCAGGTAAATTATAGTATTTTGCCGGAAATTTCACCCTTTTTCCATCTAATTCATAGTGGGGGTGCATCTGTATGGTTATTTTTTCCACCTTAGGAGGATTATCTCTAAAATAATCTATAGGAATTATCAAGACTTCTTCTACCTCCTTTAAATTGATATTAAAATCTTCTATCCGGCACAAAATCTCACCTACATATACCTCTATCAATACACCGGCAGGGATTATCAGAGTTCCTAGTTTCCCTAATATCTCTATATATTCGGGAGATATTCCCAATTCTTCTATGGTCTCCCTTATGGCTGTGTCCTCAAAGTTTTTATCCGTTTTTTCCCATCCTCCACCGGGAAAACTTATCTCTCCGCCTTGTCTTATATTTTTTGATCTTTTTTCTAAAATAAAATTATATTCCCCGTCTATCTCTATGATACTAGCCAATACCGCACTATTAAAACATTTTTCCCGGACTATTATTCCGTCATTTAATTTTTTTCGTATCTTTTCCTTATCCATTCAAAAACATCCTCCGTTTATTAAAAAAAATTAATGATAAATTATAGCATCATTTTAATCTTATTACTATATTCAAAAAAACATTATTTCTCACTACAAAAAGTTAAGAACTTATCAAAAAAAATCATCCTCAACTGGATGATTTTTTTCTATATTTTTTTATATTCCGACACAAATAACCAAGGAGATATTATATCAAAATTTTGATTTTTAAATCCTTCTACACAAAATACTTTATCTAAACTCCTCTTGGAATACATCTTATAATCACCACTTCTGCTATATGGCAGATATAGATTAATTATCTCCCTGATAATTGGCAGAGTAAATATATCTCCTATTATTATCCTGCCCTCTGAGCTTAAAACTCTTTTTATCTCTTTTAGAGTCAGGTCTGGATTCGGATAATGATGAAATGAATTAAGGCAGACTATCAGGTCTATACTGTCATCTTTATAAGGCAGGCTGCTGCTCTCCCCCAGACTAAACTCGCACCTTTCTATCTTTTTAGACCCGGCTATCTCCAACATTTTTTCAGATATATCCAGCCCATAGAGAATATTGTCTGGATTTAATTCCCTTAATTCCTTTAAAAATCTTCCATCTCCACACCCTAAATCAAGGATGGTAGTTTTATCATCTATATTTATATTTTTTAGAATATATCTGTCCAATTTCTCTGCATTACCATAATTTTTGGCTGCAACTCTATTGAAGAAAATCCTGGATCTTTTATTAAAGTCATTATTTTTCATGAGTCAGTATTCCATATTTTTCTAATTTTTCTACCCTTTTAGCTTTTTGGCTGAGTCCCAAGATTCCCCACCTGTCAAATGAACCTCTTAATTTTAAAGTATTCTCATCCAATAATTTAGCACTTCCATGATACATCTTCCCATTCCAAGAATCATAGATCCATCCGCCCTTTAATTTTCCATCTTTTTCAAATAATTCTCCTACAACTGGCAGCCCAATAACTTTTCTGCTCTCTACTCTCAGACTCTTATCCGGATTGTTTCTGTCGTATTGCTCTACTCCCTCCATCTTATCACCCTTTGGGTAGTATAGATCCTTCAGCCAGGCAACGTGACCTATATACTCATTATTTTCAGCCTTTTCAATATGGATGATAAATTTACCCTCTGGCATCATCCAGTATCCCACGTACCCATCTTGGGTAAAAGTTAAACTAGCCATTAAAAGCATAAACCCTAAAATTATTTTTTTCATCCTGTTCCTCCCCTCTGTAAATATTCCAAAGATCTCCCAATCCCCTTATTTTAAATAGATGAGACAGCAATTTCATACCTATTTTTTTATTGATTGGATAACCCAGCTCCTCTAACATCCTAAAACTATCCATAGAATAACCTATAATTTCCTTTAGGTATTCCTCTGTGACAGGAGTAGTAAAAATATCCAAATTAACAGCTGTCTCCTCATCCACCTGTAACTTATCCATGAAAAATGAGGTAGCCAAATTTATCTTTCCGGCACAAAAATCCTCCTCCATATCACAGAGATCATCTAATCCCTGTAAAGACAACCCTAAATTATATAATATATCTGAGACAGCTTTAAATTTGTCATTTTTTTCTCGATATAACGGGACAAGAACACCTATTTTTAGGAGTTCTCCTCCGATCCCACTGTGGATCTTACGGGAAATAAACTTATAATCTGGGTATTCCTTGTATACAGCCCGTTCTCTCATCCCCTCGCTTTTAGCTATCAAATATACACTTTCAAGTACTTTGTTGCTTATCCCTGCATTTTTTATGTCTAATTCAAAGATGATTTTTTCTAGATTCTTCTGGAGCAGGAGGGTCAACAGAGTATTTTGTGTTATTTCCTCCTCTATCCCATTTAAAAATATGGCTCCCTTGCTCTCATTGTCTATAATATTATCTGTACAGGTGATTATTCCTCTAAGATAGAATAAACACTTCCCATATTTGATTATATCTTCCCTTTCAGCTTCTAAAAACTCTATTAAACTCAGCATAAATATAGAAAAAAAGTTTTTTTTAAAATTCTCTTTTAAATTTTCTTCAGGAATCTCTATTTTATCAAAAAAAGATAGTTCAGAAAGATCTTTCCTGACGTCTTTTATTACTGTATTATATATTTTGTTTGATTTTAAAAGCTGTTTCATAAATTTACTCGTTGTATACATCTGCTACCGTCCTATTCTCTGCATATTAAAATTTTCTTGCTAATTTTCTGACTTTCTTTAGGTTTTTTTCCAAATTTTGTTTTGTCTTTTCCGGAGATTTATCTATATTTTCAAGTATGAAACTTTTAAAGTTTTTTATCCCTATAAATCTAAATATATATTTTATATACCTCATATCAAATGCAATCAGTGAAAGCGGAAATGGATATCCCCCTCCTCTGGTCCCTAAATAGACAGCTTTTTTTTCCTTTGCAAGACCAATAGGAATTCCTAATCTATTATATTCAAAAGTAACCCCTTTTACAGTGATGAGATCTATATAGGCTTTTAAAATCGCTGGAATTGAAAGGTTCCACATGGGAGAGCTGATTATATATTTATCGTATTCTATAAATTTATTTGCCGTTTCCACCATCAGTCCCTTTCTTTCAAATGAATCACACAGGATTTCATAATTTACATATCTACACCCCTTATCATGGAGGTTTAGTTCCACTACCTCATCTTTTGGATTATTTTTTTTATATTCTTCTATAAATACCCCGGCCATCTTATGGGAAGCAGATTCACCATTTGGCTTTGGGCTTGCTTTTATATATAACACTTTCATTCATTACCACCCTCATTTTTTTTATTTGTTATGGTTACAATATTAAGAATAACACATAATCCTTAAATTTCATAATGAAAACCTAAAAAAAGCAACGTGACGTTGCATCCAGACTAGGATTACTCCTAGTCTTTCAAAGTAATTAATATAACAAGTTACAATATAATTTCCCAGACAATAAAAAAAAAGACTATCACTAAGGAAAGACCTTCAAAATCATATTATTTTTGCTTTTCTGCTCATTATTAATTTCTATTACTTAGTTCCAAATATTCTGTCTCCACAATCTCCTAATCCTGGATAGATATATGAATTTTCGTCCAATCCTTGATCCATTTTCCCTACGAAAATATCTACATCAGGATGTTTTTCGATTACTCTGGCAATCCCTTCAGGAGCTGCTATGATACACATAAATGAGATATCTTTTACACCTGCTTCTTTTAAGTAGTCGATAGAGTAGATTGCTGATCCACCAGTAGCCAGCATAGGATCTACTAATAAAACCTTCATCTCAGCTATGTTTTCTGGTAATTTACAGTAGTAGTATACCGGTTGTAATGTTTCTTCATCTCTGTATACCCCTATATGTCCTATTTTAGCTGTTGGGATAAATGTCGTAACTCCTTCTACCATTCCTAATCCAGCTCTTAGGATGGGAACTACAGCTATTTTATCAGCTAAAATTTTAGCCGTTGTCTTCATTATAGGAGTTTCTACCTCTACATCCTTTAATTTAAAGTCCTTTGTAGCTTCATAGGTCATCAGCCCTGTTATTTCTGTTAAAGTTTCTCTAAATAATTTTGTTTCTGCATCCTTATTTCTAAGCAAAGTTAATTTATGCTGTACCAATGGGTGATTAATTTCTATTACTGACATGTTTGTTCCTCCTAATTTTTTTTGCTTAACTCCTCCTTCTTATAGTTCCTCGATCACGAGTACGATAGTTTCCTTTGATCTGAGAGTTCACATCTACAAATTAAGTTTCAATTACACTTAATTTTAGTAATCGTGAAAAACCGACAACAGGAAAGGAGTTAGGCTACTTATTTTTTTCTAAAAAAATAGGACTTTAAAAAAAGTCCCATCTTTATTATTTCTTAAGCTTGTATCTTTTGTTAAACTTATCTACTCTACCAGCAGCATCAACGAATTTCGCCTTACCTGTATAGAATGGATGACACTCAGAACAAACAGCTACATTTAAAGTTTCTTTTGTATATGTTGATCTAGTTTCAAATTTGTTTCCACATGAACACTCAACGTTAATTAAGTGATAATCAGGATGAATACCTTTTTTCATTCTAGTCACCTTCCTTTATAAAAAATTTTTTATTCACGAGAGTAATTATATCAGAAAAACCACATAAATTCAAGTGTTTTTGTAAATTTAATTTACTTGACATAATTTTACTGATTCATCTCATTTAATTCCCAATTATAGTCCAGGTATTTTATTCTTTTATCCTCAGAAATACTCAAATATTCCCTAATATTTCCAAAGTCTTCCTTATACCATTTAAAAATTTTAGATATATATATGGTATCCCCCTCCATATACATCCCCTTATTTTTTTCCTCTATAAATTTTAACTTCTGTTCCAAAAGCTGCCCATCCAAATCCTTACCACGATAGGCACTTTTTTTTAGATCCGGGCACGACACTGATGCACATACTATGGCAAAATGGATAAGTTCATCTCCGGCTTTTCTCAAAATTTTATCTTCTATCTCCCTTAAAGAATAAATCTTATCTCCCACCTCTATAATCTCTTTATCCCAGACCGATTTAAAAAGTGATCCTGCACTTTTGATCCCGTCTACAGGATAGTTATCCACTATCATCTTAACAGCTCCTATATTATAGGTATTTATCCAAAATGCCTTCAACTCATCTCCCTCTATCTTTTGGATTTCCACATTCCTTACCTCTTTCAATAATTTTTCAAATTTAAGATCTTCCTTCAACCCGCTGTAATCTACCACCACTAAGGTTACACCATCTTTTTCCCTATCAGACGTATATTTTTGCAGAAGTTCGTCCCAAGTATCCAAATAATCCGCCATAGTCAGACTTGTCACAATAAAAAATAAAATCAGTATTTTTTTCATCTTTCCACCTCCAAATTTTCCTACTTGTTTTTTCTACCAATATTTTGATTTTCCTTTTTAATTTTATTTTTTTTGATTTTCTAATATAATGGTATAATAATTGAAAGTGGATAATTGAAAATTTAAACCCTGCATACGAAGATCATAATGGGTAAAATAAGAAAGACCACGAAGAAAAGAATCTGTAGAATATATAATAGGAGAAGATAATGGCAAAAAACAAATATTATGCATATGTAATTGAAAATATAAATGAAACCGGTATATTGACCTCTTGGCCAGCCTGTCAAAGTAAGGTTAAAGGAAAAAAAGCCAGATATAAGGGGTTTGTAACCCAGTCAGAAGCTGAGAAATGGTTAGGTGCAGGCGGGAACTACGAAAAAAAACTAGATAAGTTTTATGCCTGCTTTTATGCCCATTCAAATACTGGTGTGATCACCAACGATTGGGATGAGTGTAAAACCCTTACTCGTGGTGGAAACGTCCGTTATAAATCATTTAAGAGCCGTAAGGAAGCTGAAAGTTGGATAGCAGGTGGAGGCATCTACGAAACCAAGCAGATGTTACAGGATAAATTACCTGTAGGGATATATTTTGATGCCGGAACCGGCCGTGGTATCGGTACCGAAGTCAGAGTAACCGATAAATATGGAAATTCCATCCTCCATCATTTCGTCCCCCGGGAAAAAATCAATGAATTTGATAACTACCTGACTAAACCAGGGAGCACCAACAACTTTGGTGAACTTTTAGGATGTTATATTGCACTGAATATAGCTCTTAAAGAGGGACAAAAAAATATCTATGGAGATAGTAAGCTGATCATAGAATATTGGTCAAAGGGACGAATAAAAGCAGAAAATTTAAGTACTGACACTGTAGAATTGGCTAAAAAAGTAGTAAAACTTCGAAAAGAGTTTGAAAAAGCAGGAGGAAATATTGCCCATGTATCGGGAGATATCAACCCTTCAGATCTAGGATTCCATAGGTAGGTGATTATAATCAGAGAATTTACATTGTTTAGCACAGAACACTTTACCTATATTTTAGGCTATGCCGGCTTAGCCGTTTTAGCTTTTTACCTGCCTAAAATATTTAAATTTAATATAGATAAATTTGCCAAGATTTCAGGATATTTTATCCTGGTAGAAAAATTTATCGAGCTGACTTACAGGTACATCGTTTTTAATGAACCATTTATTAATCTTTTACCATTTAATATGTGTAACTACACCCTGGTTTTAGCGGCTTTTATGATGATATTCAGATCAAAAAAAATCTTTAATTTAGTCTATTTTTGGAGTATAGGAGCCATCTTAGCTATTGCAACGCCGGATATTAGAATTGCTTTTCCAAATTACTCAAATATTAGTTTTTTTGTGACACATTACTATATCTATTTTGCTGTCTTTTATTGTTTAAAATACTTTAAATTCATCATTACCTTTGACAGCTTAAAAAAATCATTTATCTATATCAATGGGATTATGCTGGTGCTATTCCCACTTAATTTTTTATTGGGTACCAACTATATGTTTTTAAAGTATAAACCTATCTCAAGTCCCATGGACTTTTTAGGTCCCTGGCCATATTATATTATCTCTTTAGAGGTGGTGATGATAGTTTTATTCACCCTGATGTATCTGCCATTCAGAAAAAATTATATAAAGACTAAATAAAATAGTAAAAAGCTTAGTCACGAATGACACAGATTGCCACGATTTTTTTCGTGACCATTAGTGTTTTTCGTGACTATTTTAAATTATCTTCTCATATCCTATACGTCTTCAGGCATTTATAATATTTCCTCAAAATATCCCGTCTATTTCTATAGAGATCATGGTATAGGAGCATTTGATAGAAGATACTGGTTTCATCTACCTCAAAACTATTCTTTTTCTCCTCCTTCAAATTAACTATATTAAATATCCTGTCGGATCTATAGAGTGATTTTATCTCATTTTCAACAATCTTCCTGGTGGTTATATCACTGCTAACCTTATTCAGGTAATAATTATGCCCTCTAATCTCAAAGGAGATCTCTTTTGGAAAAACTCTGCTGAACAAAGAGTGCACCCTGATCACATGAAAAGGGGAGGTAACTACAATTATTTTTTCTATCCCGCACAATATATTCAATTTTTTTAGAAGGAGTTTTGAAAAAACAATATTTCCCAAAGTATCCAAAGAGTCCTCCTCCAAAATCACCAGTTCTTCATCAACTTTATAATTTTTTTTCAACTTCTCCAGCATCTCCCTAGCTTCGGTCTTTAAAACTCCCATCCCTCCACCAGAAAGCAAGACCTTGGCTTCGGGGAATTTTTCCATCAAATCACCTAAGACCTCCACTCTTTTATCTAAAAATCCCAGTCCATTACTGCATCCCAACCCAACAATCAGGTCAGGATTTTTTATTTCTTTTATCCTCTTATTGGTTTTCAGGTATTCTATATAGTAATTAACTATCCTTTCCCTTAGTTTTTCCAGCATATTCAGGAGTTCTCTTGGAATAGGTGATCCCAATTTTTTTATCTCCCTTGCCCACCTAATCTCATTAAATATTTCCCTGAATTGTTCATCTAAGATCTTTTCTCTCAATTGATAAAGAAACATATCATAGTCATATACTTTATATAGATTTATTATCTTATCTATCCTATCTCGATAATCTACCATAACAGCCTCCTATATATCCAGCCTGTACCCAATTCCCAACGTTAACCTTGAGAATTCCACCTTACCATCATACTGCCCTTTAAGTTTATTCCTGTTATATTGATAACTGAGATCGATTATCATATCTTTATACTCGACTCCTCCACCCAGGGAGTAATAAAATCCTGTTTCTGCTTTAACACCAGTCCTGTCTAAGTCTGCTTTAGTATAAGGTATAGATACTCCTAAGTTTAATTTTATATATGGTTTATATATCCCCGTTTCATTGAACCTGTATTTTACAGTTGCATAAACAGGTATAGTATCAATTATCCCATAATTGGTTCCCTCTATCCTTACTTCACTGTTTCTTTGATAGCCTGTTCCTAAACCGGTTATCAAATTTGGAATAGGTTCATGGATCAACTCTACAATGAATTCATATCCGATACCCTCTGGTTCACTGTCTGTTTTAAAGTCGGTTGTGTGAACCTCTTTATATTTCCCCGCGAAATTTATCCCCATTCTAAATTCCAGCATATCTGTGTCCTCTGCCAGACTTACAATAGAATATATAAAAAACATCAACATATATAATTTCTTCATAATATCTCCCCACTTTTAATTTTTTTTAAAACATCCTCCAATTATAGCATAAATACTTTCCTGTCTGATTTATTCTAAAATCATCCTGATTTTCCTTTAAACAAAAAAAGTCAAGCATAAAAATTATGATAGTAAAAAAATATTATTTTTTAATTTTTTTAAAATTTTACTAAAAAATGTAAAAAAATTTGACTTTTTGTTTTTTTTGATGTATTAATGTAATAAGATAGATAGTTGATAGTTCAAAGAGTTAATTTAATTTTGGTTAATGTCGGTCATTAGGATTATCATTATTAGAAGTTAAAAGTTTTTTGTTAAAATGTATTTTGAAAATAGCAAGGGTAATAGAATAAGTAGAGGATAATTCATGAATTATCCGTACAAAGTAACAAATAGTAAGTAGTAAGTAGTAAGTAGTAAGTAGTAAT
>JAUXGP010000092.1 GCA_030621995.1 Psychrilyobacter sp. | reverse complement strand
TATAAATAAAATCTAAAATATAGGAAGAGAAAAATGAAAAAATTAAGCAAAGGGTTTACACTGATAGAACTGTTGGTAGTAATAGCAATAATAGGTATATTAGCTACCACACTGGCACCTAAATTAAGGGAGCAATTAGCCAAAGCAAAGGATTCAAAAGCAATAGCGGTATTGGGGTCTGCAAGGATGGTAGCAAATGTTATTTTAGTGGAAAAAATGGTGCTAGATTCGACAAGTAATGGTGCAATAGTAATATCAGCTCAAGAAATATATGATAGATTAGATTCTAAGGCTCAATCTGTGTATACAGATGCAGGTAGGCATTTTTTGAAAATAGGTGGAAGTAAAAATGAGGGTGGTGGAGAAATATCATACGGTGGTTCTGTATATTATACTGATTTTGCAGGGACGAACACAGAAATTACCATTGTTGGGGATTCTATAGATTTTAAAATGGCGCCGTATACTTCTAATGTTAAAAACTATAGTATGGAAGGAAAAAAATGGGGAGATTATTAAAAAATAAAAATGAGAAGTTGATTTAATTATCTGGCTTTTTTTTTGTAAAAATTTATATCAAAAAAGATAAAAATTAATTTTGAAAAAGGCAAAATATAAACTATACTTAAACTGAATGAAATTATACTTATAGATCACTTACTTAAATTTATGGAAACAAAGTTTCAAGGGACACCTTAGGTGACACAAAAATTTATAGG
The DNA here is from genome assembly GCA_030621995.1 of Psychrilyobacter sp. Taxonomy (GTDB): domain Bacteria; phylum Fusobacteriota; class Fusobacteriia; order Fusobacteriales; family Fusobacteriaceae; genus Psychrilyobacter. The sequence goes on along the minus strand of JAUXGP010000092.1, from coordinate 5,970 downwards.
GGGAAAATGATTATGGTTAATTTATTGTTGTTGGGAATAGTTGGCGGGCTTTTAGCATTGATAGCTTCATATTTTTACGCTGCAAAAGTAAATAAATATGAAATTAACGATGCTAAAGTAGAGGAGATAACTGAAGCGATCAGAGAGGGTGCCATGGCATTTTTACATGCTGAATACAAGGTATTGGTATGGTTTGTTTTAGGAGTTTCACTGTTGCTCGGAATATTTTTAAGTCCGTATGTGGCACTTACTTTTATATTGGGAGCGATTACCTCAGGAATTGCAGGAAATGTAGGGATGAGGATAGCTACCAAAGCTAATGGAAGAACAGCCATAGCTGCTAGAGACGGCGGACTGTCGAAAGCGTTAGATGTAGCTTTTGCCGGCGGAGCTGTAATGGGTTTAGCAGTAGTAGGGCTGGGTCTTATAGGAATATCAGCACTTACTATACTGTTTGATGGAGATATGAAAATTATAACAGGATTTGGAATGGGTGCTTCATCTATAGCCTTATTTGCAAGAGTAGGTGGAGGAATCTATACCAAGGCAGCCGATGTAGGAGCCGACCTGGTAGGAAAGGTCGAAGCAGGAATACCTGAAGATGATCCGAGAAATCCGGCGACTATTGCAGATAATGTGGGAGATAATGTAGGAGACGTAGCAGGGATGGGAGCCGATTTATTTGAATCATATGTAGGTTCAATGATAGCTACCATGGCATTGGGAGCTACCATTTCCGGGCTTATGCCGGGACAGAGAACAGCACTTATCATATTACCGATTTTAATAGCATTTGTAGGGATAATAGCATCTATAATTGGGACATTTACGGTGAAGACAGATGATCCAGATGAGGTTTATCATAAGCTGGAAAATGCTACAAGAATATCCGGGGCTTTAGCTCTTGTAGGAGCTTTTGGAATTATTAAATATTCAGAGGATTTGATGGGCAGCGCTATTCCTATGGGTGTATTCTATGCCATCGTAGCAGGATTAGTAGCAGGATTGGTTATAGCTTATTTTACAGGTTTATATACCGATACAGGTAAAAAATCAGTAAACAGGATTTCAGATGCAGCCAAAACAGGACCGGCAACTGCAATAATCGAAGGGTTGGCAGTGGGAATGGAATCTACTGTAGCACCGATAATAGTAATAGTAATAGCTATCTTGGTATCATTTAATTTTGCAGGACTCTATGGAATAGCCATTGCAGCAGTGGGGATGTTGTCAACTACGGGTATGGTAGTAGCAGTAGATGCATACGGACCAGTAGCAGATAATGCAGGTGGGATAGCAGAGATGTGCAACATGCCGGAAGAGGTAAGAGCTTGTACAGACAGACTGGATGCAGTAGGAAACTCTACAGCAGCAGTAGGAAAAGGTTTTGCCATTGGATCAGCAGCTCTTACAGCACTATCGCTGTTTGCAGCATATAAGCAGTCCATAGAAGCACTGACGGGAAGGTCATTGGTAATCGATGTAACTAATCCCAAAGTAATAGGGGGATTATTCATTGGAGGAATGCTTACATTCCTATTCTCAGCCTTAACGATGACAGCAGTAGGGAAAGCAGCCATGGAGATGGTAGAAGAGGTTAGAAGACAATTTAGGGAAAATCCAGGGATTATGGATTACACAGTTAAACCCGATCATAAAAGATGTATAGATATCTCTACAAGATCATCTCTGAGGGAGATGGTTATACCGGGATTATTAGCAGTATCAGCACCAGTAATTGTGGGGTTATGGTCTGTAGAAGCTCTGGGGGGATTATTAGCGGGTGCACTTGTGACAGGTATATTAATGGCTATCATGATGGCAAATGCCGGTGGAGCCTGGGATAATGCTAAAAAGCAGATAGAAGCAGGTTATGATGGAGATGGAAAGGGATCTGACAGACATAAAGCAGCAGTAGTAGGAGATACGGTAGGAGATCCATTTAAGGATACTTCCGGGCCATCATTAAATATCTTGATTAAACTTATGTCCATAGTTTCATTGGTATTGGTACCATTATTTATATAATAATAAAAATAAAATTATAAGTTCAGAGCCAGAGAAATTTCTCTGGCTCATATTAACTTCTAATGGGTTCACTTTAAAGATATATATATGGTTAATTTTAAAGTGAAATCAAAAAATATTCAAAATACTATTAAAAATACTTGAAATAATGAATATTATGGGATATACTGAAATGTAGTAACAAAATAAATTGAGATGGTGTTTTTATGAGATTTAGAAATGAAGATTTAGATAAGGTTATAACACAATTGAATATTGTAGAGGTTATAGGCGAATATGTCGATCTAAAGAAGACAGGTTCGAACTATAAAGGCCTTTGTCCATTTCATAAGGATACTAATCCTTCCTTTATGGTCAGCACCTCAAAAAACATATATAAGTGTTTTGTTTGTGGTGCAGGTGGAAATGTTATTAAATTCTATATGGAATATAATAAGTTAACCTATGGGGAGGCAGTCTATGAACTGAGTAAAAAGTATAATCTAAATATTTCTCCTATAAGCGGAAATGTTTCAGAGGATAGAAATAAGAAATATTATAAGATCTTAGATGAAGCACTTTCATTTTTTAAGGGAAATATTTTCTCTAACTCTGGAAGGGAAGCACTTTCTTATTTAAACAAGAGGGGAATGCAGCCGGATTTCATAAGAGAAAATAATTTAGGGTATGCATTAAATGGATGGGATTCATTATACAACCATTTGGTAGGAAAAGGGTATGACCTTCCGACCCTATCTAAATTGGGGCTTATAAAGAGCGGTGACAAGGGGTATTATGATATCTTTCGAGATAGGATAATCTATCCAATTTATTCACCCAGTGGAAATGTAATCGCTTTCGGCGGCAGAACTATGAGCGACAGAAAGGATATCGCAAAATATTTAAATTCACCAGAAACCCCGGTATTTCATAAGGGACGGAACCTTTATGGAATAAAAAATAAGGGGAGCAGCATTAGGAGAAAGAATTACGCCCTCCTAATGGAAGGATATATGGATGTACTAGCAGCTCATGCCTATGGTTTTGATGTGGCTTTGGCTCCTTTGGGGACAGCCTTTACAAATGAACAGGCTGAACTCTTAAAAAGATATACATCCAATGTAATAATTGCTTTTGATATGGACAATGCCGGCAGGGTAGCCAGTGAAAAAGCCAGTCTAGTCTTAAAGAAATATGGATTTAATATAAGGGTTTTAGAACTGAGAAATGCTAAAGATCCCGATGAATTTTTAAAGAAATATGGTAAGACTGAATTTTTGAAATCTGTAAAAAACTCAAAGGAGATCTTTGATTTTTTATACGATTATTATGTCAGGGAATACGACCTGAACAACTTTATGGCAAAACAAAATTTTATAAGCAGATTTAAGGAGTTTTTTCTGTCTGTGGAAACAGAATTAGAAAAAAGCTTGTATTTGAACAAACTGTCAGTATCTTTAGGGATGGAAAAAGAGATTGAAATATTAAAAAAAATCTTAATACTGAACAATGAAGAGACTGTGGTGTATAAAAAAATGGATATACCGCTTTTAAAAACAAGATCATTAAAAATAGACGAATTAGAACTAGAAACACTAAAACTTTGTTTAAAAGATAGAAAGTATTTCGAAAAATTTAAAAATAAGACTATAACTTCTCCCTTTGTTCAAAATATATTTGATATAATTGAGAAAAATGGAGAGCAGAACTATATACAGGAACTATTACGCGGGAAATTTTTTAAGCTGGAAGAGGAAGAGGAGGAGATAATCCTCAATATATCTACGGAACTTTCTGCTAAAAATGAAGATGAGATCTTAAACTTCTATATAGAGATCTACAAAAGATGGTTTAACAGGGAGATCCTGGAAAAGATGGTGTTTTTTAAAACAAATGATATAATATCATTTTTAAATTGTAAAAAAATATATGAAAAAATAATTGGTGATATAAAGATAGATGATTTAGAGGAAAGTTATAAAGAATTTATTTCTATGAAAATTTGATTTGTAAAGTGTTGAGGAGGCAAGATGAAAGATTTTATTAAAAATGGGAAAGTTCGTGAAATTATAAAGAAGGCGTTGGAAGACAAGATTATGTCTTTTGAGGAGATAAACAATAAACTTCAAGATGATTTTGCTCCAGAAAAAATAGAAACCCTGATCAATGGGATGATTAATCAGGGAATAAAAGTAGTGAGTGAAAAAGAATTAAAGAAAAAGGCTAAAGTTAAGGGGAAGCCCGCTAAGACAACTAAAACCAAATCAATGATAGTAAAATCTAAGCTTCCAGAAGATGACTCAGAATTCGATCCTAAAAAAGTAAAGGAAGTAACAAAGGAAGAATTGGATACAAAGAACTTACTTGTAGGCGGGGTATCTGTAGATGAACCTATAAAGATGTATCTCCGTGAAATTGGTCAAGTCCCGCTATTAAAGCATGCTCAGGAGATAGAACTGGCTAAGATGTCCGATGATGGGGATGAATGGGCTAAAAACCAGCTTGTAGAAGCTAACTTGAGACTGGTAGTAAGTATAGCTAAAAAACATACCAATAGAGGTCTTAAATTATTGGATCTGATCCAAGAGGGAAATATTGGTCTGATGAAGGCTGTTGGAAAATTTGAACACGCCAAGGGATATAAATTCTCTACATATGCAACATGGTGGATCCGTCAGGCTATAACGAGAGCTATAGCTGATCAGGGTAGAACTATAAGAATACCGGTACATATGATCGAAACAATAAATAAAATAAAGAAGGAAGCTAGGATCTATCTGCAGGAGACTGGTAAAGAAGCTACACCTGAAATTTTAGGTAATAGGTTGGGAATGGAAACTGAAAAGGTAAAAACCATCTTGGAGATGAACCAGGATCCGATTTCATTGGAAACTCCGGTAGGGAGTGAGGAAGACAGTGAATTAGGAGATTTCGTAGAAGATAACAATATGCTGAGCCCATACGAAGAAACTCATAAGACTCTATTGAAGGAACAGTTAAATGATGTATTATCCAGTTTAAGTGATAGAGAGGAAAAAGTTTTAAGATTCAGGTATGGTTTAGATGACGGCTGTCCAAGAACCTTGGAAGAAGTTGGAAAGATATTTAAAGTAACCAGGGAAAGAATCAGACAAATTGAGGTAAAGGCCTTGAGGAAGTTGAGACATCCCAGCAGAAGAAAGAAATTAGAAGATTTTAAAACAGTCTAAAATTTGATCTCAATAAGAATTAAAAAAAAGTTTATCTGCAAAGCAGATAAACTTTTTTTAATTTCTTAGAGAAAACCAATGGGTGATATTTTTCTTTTTATGGGGATTTCTATATTTATGAGCTTGGAACTTTTCAATATAGATAGAATCTCCCTCATCTAAAGTATAAAGTTTATTGTTTAATTCAATCTCTAAACTACCCTCGATAACAACTCCTACTTCATCATAGTTATGTCCCCAAGAAAAATCACTATGCTGATTATCATCGGAAATGGTGATGGAGATACCGTTTAAGGCATGGTTGGCATTGGTCAAGGTCTCTATATTGATGTCTCCTTCTTCCGATTCGAAGATAGATTTTCTTTCAGCTCTCCTGGTGATGGGAGACTGTTCATTTACATCCTGTAAAACTTCCATAAGGTTAACTTCTAAAGCCTCGCAAATTTGCTGGAGGTTACTGATAGATGGGCTGTTTTGTCCCCTTTCGATATTACTGATAAATCCAACTGACAGGCTGGTTTTACCAGAAAGATCCTTTATAGTCATTTTTTGTTCTTTTCTAAAATATTTAATTTTCTCTCCTAAATTCAAGGTTTGTTCCTCCTAAATTTAAATGTTAATGTATATTTTACGTTCATCTTAATATTTTTAATTTTAAAGTGATTTATGTAGATGTAGAGCATAGATCAGTTTTCAAGGCAAAACGTAATATTTTGAAACATTGTATTTTGTTTAATATATTATTATATCACAG
>JAUXGP010000072.1 GCA_030621995.1 Psychrilyobacter sp. | reverse complement strand
ATATCTTTTTCTAAATAATTATTAGACTTATATAAGTTTAAAAATATTTCGAATAATTCTTTTACACTTTTTAATTTCTTTCTTTCTAGTAATTTAGAATAAAGTTTTTTCAATTCTTCTGTCGTTAACGGGGTAAGTTTAACACCATTTCTTAATAGCATCTCTTCTAATTCTTCTAATAACCTTCCTTCAGTATGAAAATATGAAAAAGTTTGCAATAGTCTTGTTCCTTTCTCTTCATGTAAATTAATTTTCCATTTTTTCCCACTCAAGTATCTTTTTTCTTTCTTTTGATCTTTTCCAACTATTGGAACTCGATTGTCTCTTGTTATTCCAAAATGCTCCAAATAAATTTTAGAATCTATTAAATAAAAATCAGGTTTATATTGATTTTTATATTCTTTTGTTTTTGTATTATATTCATATTCTTTTTCATATTCGTATTTCACGCCATTGTAAAATAAAAAATTCGCTATCATTAATTCTTCCAAACTCTTCACTTTTTCATCTTGAATTGTTTCTTTCTCATTTAGTAGTGATTTTAGTGTTTCTAAGTTAACTTTTATTTCATCGAAATAATCTCCTAATTTTTCGAATGATGATATATCTAAAATAGGATCTTTATAAAAACTGAAAAATTCAATAATATTTTTTAAAATCCCTTCATTTTTTAAGTGTTTAAAAAAATTGCTATATATTTTCTTTTTATCATTCTCCTGTAATTTAAAGTATTCTTCTTTATTTTTTTCTAATATCTTTAATCCCAAACTATGGAGAGTTCTAATTTCTATAGCTTCATTTAATTCTCCTCCTATCCTTACTTTCATTTCTTCGGCCGCTTTTTTTGTATAAGTTATTAAAAGTATTTTAGAAGGATCAATTTTCTTTACCTTTATAAGATGTAATACCTTCCCTACTATAGTTAAAGTTTTTCCTGTACCTGCACCTGCAACTACAAGAATATTTTGTTTTTCCTCAACTACAGCTTTTAATTGCTGTTTATCTAATTCTTTCCCACCTACTTTTGGAACGATCTTTTTAAATTCTTCTATCTTTAAATCAATTATTCGTTGCTGTTTTTCCTCAACTTCAACCAGTTGCTGTTTTTTTTGTTTTTCTATTTCGTACCTTTCATCCATTTCTTGAGTTCTTGATTTTGTATATAAGATTATTTTACCTATATATAAATAATCTTTCAATTCATGATGCAACATCTGCTGTGTCGTTCCATTTTGATACTCTATATAAAACGTCGAATTCATAAACCCGATTATCTTTCCTCTTCTAACTCCTTTTTCTTCTATATAATTTCCTAAAAGACTTTTCGGTGATAATCTATTAAATTCATTACCATTTATAAAATCATTCATTATTATTTAACTCCTTACTAAAAATTCTCCACAGCTTTTTTTAACATAACTTTGATGCACCTATCATTACGAAGCCATAATAATTATGATTTCTTAAAATCTACATTTAATAGATTATTCCCTTTCAGGCTACTTGCTCATTGTTTAAACTTCGGTTTCCTTTACGAAGGGAAACCATACAAAGGAAGAGTTAAAATCCCCAGCTGAGAAAAATGGTCATCTTGTTCAGGGCCAAAAGTGTTCCCATTATAATAAGGATTACTCCACTCAATTTTTCTGAAAATAAAAAGTTCTTCTTTATAAAATCCAATTTATTACTTCTATCTATAAATAGTGCAAAAATCATAAATGGCAGTCCCAGCCCAAAAGTATAAATCCAGATATACAGCATCCCCATCCATATGGTATCGGCACCTGCCAGATATGACATCACTGTAAATAGAACAGGTCCCATACAGGGTGTCCATCCAAACCCGAAGGCAAATCCGAAGAGATAGGATGTCCCTATATTTCTCCCGCCAAAACTAAAGTTTATCCTCTTTTCAGAGTACATCTTAGTTAGCTTAAAAACTCCCACCATATGTAACCCCATCACTACAATAATTCCACCGAAAACCATATTCAATATGTTGTTCCCGATAAGCTTGCTGGCAAGATTGGTAAAATTAAAGAGTAAAATCTGCAGAGCTGAAAAAGCCGTCCCAAATCCCAATATAAAAAATGAGGTATGGAGGATAACTTTAAATTTCTGTTTACCGCTATGCTCTTCTCCCAATACTATTCCGCTTATATATGAAGGGTAGCTGGGCACCAGGGGTATTATACAGGGGGCTAAAAAAGTCCCCATCCCGGCAAGAAAAACTATCAATATATTTAATTCCATCCACAACTCCTTTATTCTTATTTTTCCTCTAAAGTTAGAGGAAAGAAGCTTCTATTTTCTATTTTTGTCACTAGTTACACCCATCGCACGGGTAAACCGGGCTACCCTCTAGATAAAATCAAAATTCTTCTGACACAGATTAATAGGATTTTCAAATCTAATTTTCATAGATTTTAAGACCTTTTCATCACCAAGAAAAGAGAGTACAAAGTCACACTAAGAAAACCTTTGTGAAACTCTTTATCTCCCTTCTTTGTGGTTAATTTTTCTCTTCTGATTTATATCCTCTGTTCGTGTAATTCGTGACCAACTCTTGTTAATTACTAATTACCTTAGCTCCTCCAAATTCTTCATCTCTAGCTGACTCCAATCTAAAGCTCCATGGATCCTCTCCAAAATTATTCCATTTTCATCCACTACATATGTTGTAGGCACCACTCTTATTAAAAAATTTCTGGATAAAGCTTGTCCCACATCAAAATAGTGGGGGAAATCCATGGGATTCTCTAGAAAAAATTTATCCACCGATTCCCCATCGTTATCGATCATTATAGATGCCACATTCACCTCGTCTTTATTTGCATTATAGAATTTATTTAACAGAGGTTTTTCCACCTTACAGGGAGGACACCAGCTGGCACCAAAATTATATATAGTAACCTTACCTAAGTATTTCTCAGAAGTTGCTACCTCTTTTCCGCTGGTATCATAAAAAGTCATAATAGGAAATTTATCTCCCATTTCCAGCCCTTCTTTTGCGCCAAAAGATAAAACACTGATTAAGATTAAAAATATAAATATCAACTTTTTCATAGTAACCTCCCGATTCACATAAAAATTTAAAGTTCTTTTAATTCCTCTAACTCCTCATTGATCTCTTCCCACTCATCCATCTTTACCATGATTTTTTCATCCATCTCATCCAATTCTATTTGCAGGTCCATCAATTTATCTATCTCATTTTTTATTCCGGCTTCATTATGCAATTCCTCTATTTTAATCTTCTTCTCCTCTAATTTTTCAATTTCGTTTTCCACCACTATAAATTTTCTCTCCAAATTAGATGTTCTGTTTTTCCTTCTTTTTTGCTCCTCATAGTCTGTATTGACTTCCTTTTCCTTTTTAGGCTCAGTCGATTTTTTCATATACTCTTCATAGTTTCCATCAAATACATTGCTGCCTGTAGGAGTTATTTCGTATATCTTATTTACTACACTTTCCAAGAAATGTCTGTCATGGGATACCACTACCAGAGTTCCGTCATAATCTTCCAATGATTCTTCCAATACTTCCCTTGCATAGATATCTAAATGGTTTGTAGGTTCGTCCATTATCAAGAAGTTAGGTTTATCCATTATTAATTTCATCAGGGCAATCCTTGATTTTTCTCCCCCGCTGAGGTCGTCTATACTCTTAAATATTTCATCTTCAGAGAATAAAAATCCCCCTGCAAAAGTTCTAGCCTGCTCTTCTGAAATGGGATAGTTATACATAAGTTCCTCTAAGATATTTTGTTTTCCCTCTAAACCTGTATGAGTTTGATCATAGTATCCGATATCTAATTTTTCTCCTAATTCTACTGCACCGCCGCTTTGCTTTTCCAGGTCGTTAATTATCCTCAGTATAGTAGATTTCCCTACACCATTGGGTCCCATTATCCCTACCTTATCTCCTCTATATATATCCAGGTTTATATTTTCAAATATCTTACTCTCTCCAAAAGATTTAGACAGATTTTTAATCTTCACGACCTTATCAGTAGTTACCCTTTCAATCTCAAACTTCAGCTTCATCTTCCTCATATTAACAATGGGATCCCCCATCTTTTCCATACGATTTAGGAGTTTCTGCCTGCCCAATGCCTGCTTAGTTTTTATCCCACCCATATATTTCAATATATAAGCTTCCATTTTTTTCACCTTATCCTGTTCCTTCTCAAATCTTTTTACAGCACCTGTCAGATACGCTTCTTTCTGTATCGTATATTCGGTAAAATTCCCCCTGTAAATATTTATAGTCTTGGATTCAATCTCAAATACCCTGTTGATGACATTATCCAAAAAATACCTGTCATGAGATATCAAGATAAAGGCTTTATTGTATGATTTTAAATATTTTTCCAGCCATTCAATGGCATTTAGATCCAGATGGTTTGTAGGCTCGTCTAAGATCAGTAATTCCGGTTCATCCAATAATATTTTCCCCAAAGCTACCCTGGATTGCTGTCCCCCGCTGAGATCATCTATCTTATTTTTCCATAGTTTTTCTGGGAAATTAAGACCATTTAGGATCTGCTTTACCTTATATTCGACAACATATCCATCCTCTTGCTCATATCTTGTATTCAGAATGGCCAACTCCTCCATAATTTTATCGAAGTTATCCAAATCTGCAGCCAGTCTTTCATTTAATATTTGAATTTTTTTATAGTCCTCTTTTAGGTGGGAATACACACTCATAAGTTCATCAAAGACTGTGTTTTTCTCATCCAGATCAAAGTTTTGTGACAGGTATCCTATCCTCAGGTTACCTTTTTTTCCTATCTTTCCCCTTTGATTCGTCTCTCCACTCTCATCATGGGTCTCCATCCCCATAAGAATTTTTATCAGAGTTGTCTTACCTGCTCCATTGGCTCCTACCAAACCTATCTTATCCCTTTCATCTATTGCAAAGTTGATTTTTTTTAAAAGCGTTTCTCCTGTAAATTGTTTCCATAGATCCGTAACACTAAGTATCATAATTATTCTTCTCCTATTCTATTAAATATACATATTTTCTTTCATTATATCATATAATAGTTTTAAAACGTAGCAGGCAGGTGACCTGATCTCATTCAAAAATTTAGGTTTCTTTTATTTTTATTCCTATGTTATAATTTCTTTATGCATTAAATAAAGAATGGGGGACAAGATGAATATAAGAGATTTTATTAATAGAAAGATTACAAAAGAAGAAGCATTGGAGCTTACGAAATTAAGCGGCTCCAGAATGATGGAACTATTTTCTGTGGCCAATGAGATCAGGGCAAAATATTGCGGCAATAAGATCCATACCTGTACCATCTCCAATGCAAAATCAGGCAGGTGTGAGGAGGACTGTAAATTTTGTGCTCAGTCAGCCCACTACAATACCGATATCACCGGTTATGACTTAAAGGATAAGGATGTTTTATTGGAGGAATACCAAAGATCGGAGGAATTGGGAAGTTCAAAGTTCGGATTGGTAACCTCGGGCAGAAGTATCAAAAAAGGAACTCCTGAATATGACAAGATCAAAGAATTTTTAAAAACAGCCAAAGCTTCTGATAAAGATGTAGAATTGTGCTGTTCCATCGGGTTATTATCTAAGGAGGAGTTGTTAGAATTAAAGGAAGCCGGGATCACCAGATTCCACAGCAACTTACAGACTTCTATCAAATCATACAACAAGATTGTAGCCACAACCCACGATATTCAAAACAGGATTGAAACTATCAAATCAGCTAAAGAAGCCGGCTTAGATGTCTGCAGCGGCGGTATAATCGGGATGGGAGAATCTTGGGAAGACAGGATCGAGATGGCATATACCTTAAAAGACTTAGGAGTAGATGGAATTCCTGTCAATATCTTAAATCCTATTCCCGGCACTCCTCATGGAGATCGTGAACACCTAGCTATGGATGAGATCTTAAAAACAATCGCCATCTATAGGATAATATTTAAAGATAAAGTAATAAAAATAGGTGCAGGCAGGGAAGGGATCCTCAAAGATTTCATGGGAATGGCATTTATGTCTGGAGCCAATGGAATGCTGGTAGGAGGCTATCTTACTGTGAGAGGCAGGAGCACCGAGGAAGACTTTAAATTCATTGAAAATATCAAGCAGATGTGGAAATAATAAAAAGGGAAATTCGTAATTTACGAATTTCCCTTTTTATTTGTACTAAATCATCTTTTCTTATATAAATAATGTTGAATAAGACTCTTCGGATTCTCCCAGCATTGCTGCTACTCCACCATATTCTACTTCGTCGATTAATTCGTCATGACTGAACCCCATTACGTCTACCGACATATCACAAGCTATGATCTTTCCGATATTATCAAAGAACATCTTCATCAATGAAGGTAAAGTTTCTACATTTTTATCTCTCATCACTTTTTTCATCATAAGAGTTCCCATCCCCCCCATATTCATATTGGAAAGTTTAAGTTTATTTGGACCTTTTGGCATCATCATACCGAACATCTTATCGATTATAGATTTTTTATTATTTACATAGTTCTCTTTTCTAAGAGCATTTAACCCCCAGAAAGTGAAGAACATAGTTACTTCTTTCCCCATTGCCAGTGCACCGTTTGCAATGATAAATGAAGCTAACACCTTATCCATGTCTCCAGAGAACACCACCATTGTCTGTTTATTTTTCGCAGTTTCTACGATCTTAACACCCTCGCCAGTAGGGCAGCCCATAGTTTTAGCTCCTAATTTTTGAACTTGAGCCACTATTGTTGATCCTACCTTTTCTGCACCAATAAACTTATTTCCAGTTTTTTCAGCCCAAACTTTGATATCTTTTTTGAACCCTAATTCAGAAGATGTTATCTTTAAGATATCACCCACTGCCATCTCTTCCATAGTTTTCTTAGTCTTTAAGATGGGTCCCGGACAAGCCAGACCGCATGCATCTACTTCTATTGTTTTTACATTCCCAAAGGTTTTTTCTTCGTCTATTAATTGAGATTCAGCTGTAAACGGCTTATTTTCAGTATGTACGAACTTACTTGCCTCCTTTCCTTCAAATATCCCTATATTTGACTGGTCGTGACTAGTCGGCTCCCATAATTTATATCCCCCATCTAAGTTTACTGCCTTGTATCCTAAATTTACCAGCATTCTGTAGGCTACATACCCTCTCAATCCTACTTGACAGTAGACGATATAAGTTTTCTCCTTATCCAATTCATGGATTCTGGTCCTTAATTCTGCCAGGTCTATATGAATCCCGCCGGGAATAGCTCCTAATTCTCTCTCATCAGCAGTTCTTATATCCAATAACTCGTAGTTTTCTGTAGCTGCCAGCCCTTCTACCTCATCTATTCTTACCACTTCAATATCTTTATTTAAGATATTTTCTGCATAGTAACCCAAGATATTTACAGGATCTTTACCAGAACTAAATGGAGGAGCATAAGCTAATTCTACATCTTGAAGTTCAACAACATTGATTCCACCTTTTATAGCTGTGGCAATTACGTCAATTCTTTTGTCTACACCCTTGTGCCCGATTCCTTGGGCTCCCAGTATTTTCCCTTCTGGCGTAAAGATTATTTTTAACGTCAACGGAGTCGCTCCCGGGTAATATCCGGCATTTGAATTTCTATTTATACTTGCAGTCAGATAATCTTTACCATACTCTAATCCGGATCTTTGTAATGTTTTTTCATTTAATCCTGTCGCTGCTACAGTATAGTCAAATGCTTTTAATATCGACGTTCCCATAGTTCCATTGTATGGCTGCTTGT
>JAUXGP010000035.1 GCA_030621995.1 Psychrilyobacter sp. | reverse complement strand
TGAAATTAAATTTATTATTTTTTCCTTAAAATTAATATTATATTCTTTTTCTATAGATGGAATCAAGTTTAATCTAATCTTATTTCTAGTATAGATATTCTCAAAGTTTGTCTTATCTATACAGTAGCCTATCTTGTTTTCATCTAAATATTTTAAGATATCCTCTTTCCTATAGCTTAAAACAGGCCGTATAAAAAATTCCCTCTTCACAGGGATTCCCTCTAAACCCTTAAGCGATGTCCCGCGAATAAGACGAAACATAAAAGTTTCTACCACATCATCTTCATTGTGAGCCAGCGCTACCTTGGTGGCTCCTAATCTATCCTTTAATTCTCTGAAAAAACCATATCTTACTTCCCGTCCTGCTTCCTCTTCAGACAAGCCACTAAGTTTAGCATATTCTTTGATATTAACTTTTTTTGTATATGCAGGTATCTTTTCTGATCCTCCTAATTTTATAACGAATTTCTCATCTCCATCACTATCTTTTCCTCTCAGCCCGTGATTTATATGAGCAAAGTATATACTAAGATCCATCTTATCTTTTATTTTTTTTAGGAGATTGTATAAAAATACTGAGTCCGGTCCCCCAGACATGGCTATAATTATCCTATCTCCATACTCTACCAGTTTTTTTTCTTCATTTAATATTTCAAATTTTTTTAAATTCATAATACACTTCCTTTTTTACCTAATTCAACACAGATAAAAGCATTAAATTTCTCTTTATTCGTTCGTGCCCTCTGCGTCATTCGCGGTTCAGTTTCTCTTATTTTAACCAGTAATATTCGTATTGATCAGCGGCTAAGTTTTTTGAAATTAATTTCGCCTTTTATATTCTTTTATTTCTACACCCTTATAATAGTGTTTAAGTATCTCCTCATAGGTTTTTCCCTTTTTAGAGAGACCGTAAGCACCATACTGGCTCATCCCGACTCCGTGTCCGGATCCCTTCCCGGTGAACACAAAATAGTTCCCGCTGGATTTCACCCTGAATTGGGTGCTGTATACCTTCCCATATCCAACTATACTCCTAAATTTATCCCCTGTTATAGTCTGGTTTTTATTTCCATATACCCTGATCTTACTTACTCTGTTACTTTTGACCTCCACTACCTTGAGATTTTTTACTTTGAATCCAAATCTTTTAGAGATTTCATTTTTAGAGATCTTCACTTCCCACTTTAGTCTGGGTGACTTCGCCTCATTCCCCCTGTCCTTGACCGATCGGAGGTAGGGAGTGGAATTACCTCCCCATACATCTTCATTGTTAGCTGTCACTCCCCCACTGGTTGAATAGTAGAGAGCATTTATTGGTTTTCCGCCATATAAGATCACCTTTCCACGGGTAGTATCTATAGATGAGTTTATCTTTTGATTTTCCCTGTCCATCCCCAGATACATCTGAGAATTCACATTATCAAACAGGTCAAATTTATCATATTTTGAATATCTCAACCCATAGTATAGATATGATCTGGCAGCTAAACTCTGAGCTTTTATAGCTTCCTGAGGAAAATAATGTCCTATCTCCGATGGAACTACCGAATATATATAGTCCTCTGATTGGACACTGTTTAGCGGCAGTACACTGTTTTTATAGGGAATAAATTCAAAATCCCCCCTATATCTGCTGAACTTTTTTCCATCCAGGCTGATCTTTATAATTGTTTCAGGGGTTCCCTTATATAGATAGATCTTAGGAGATTTTTTATCTTTAAATTTTATTCTGTCCCCGCTGATTGATATAATCTGAATACTCCCAGGTTTTATTTCATGGGTATAATATTCACCTGATTTTATCTCTATAACAGCACTGCCATTCTCTGAGCTTATATATATTTTTTTCCCTTTAAAACGATTAATTCCTACTATTAGGTCATCCTGTATATACTCTTCCCCAAAGATTGTCAGACCAATAAATAAAAATATATAGAGTAATTTCATCCTAACACTCCTGTATTTTAGTTTCTTTTCCTTCATATATAAATAATAATTTTGTTTGTTTTCTTTCCCCTGTGAAGATATCTATATCAAACTCCTCCATCTCTGTATTTTTAAATCCCTGTCTGTTATTTTTAAATTTTGATTCTTCCACCAGTTTTTCCACCAGTTCATGGTAGAGATCTCTATCCTTAGAAGATAAAAACCACTCTGGATATTTCCCCGGTTTTCCTAAGTTAAGATAATCAAATTTTAGATATTCTATAAACCTGATTTTCCCCTCTCTGTCATCTTCTCCAAACTTCTTCTCATTATAGAAGTCTAGCAAAAAGTTAAAGATAGCTAATTTTTTATGGGATACCTTAAAGTGGTTCTTCTCCTCATAGAAATTGGCTAGATCCAGATAAAATTCAAATGGTGAACTATAAAAATTATTTATCAGATAATCCACACTTTTTATAAAGTCACCTGAATTATAGTAAAAGTCTAAAACTTCCTCTACATCCTTTAATTTTAGGAGGTCCTCATAGGTAATGTCATCGTTGGATATCACTTCATAGGGAGGGAATCCCATATACTTATAGTCAAATTCCTCTATCTGGCCGGATATCTCCGTACCTTTCAGAATCTTCAAAAATCCCAATTGAATCATCTCAGGTTTTAGATCATACACATAGTTAAATGAACTCTTAAAGGTATCAAAATCTTCCCTGGGCAGACCTGCTATGAGATCAAGGTGCAGATGGATATTATCCTTTATAGCCAGTACATTTTTCGATAATTTCTTTAAGTCATTTTTACGTCTGATCAACTTCATAGTATGGTCATTGATCGTCTGCACCCCTATCTCAAATTGGAATAGATCCTTTGGCACTGTAGTCAAAAATTCTATTACCTCATCATCAAATAAATCTGCACTTATCTCAAAATGAAATGTAGGATTTGGTCTATAATTTTCTATTAAAAATTTCCATACTTCCATATAGTGATCTTTCTTCAGATTAAAAGTTCTATCTACAAATTTTACTAAGTTCACTCCTGCATCTAAAAATATCATAAGATCCCTTTTTACCCTGGGTAAGCTGAAGCTTCTCACACTTTTTTCTATGGAAGACATACAGTATGAACACCTAAATGGACATCCCCTGGTGGATTCATAGTAAAATATTTTGCCTTTATTTTCCATTAATTCCCAATTTTCATAGGGAAATGGTATTGTATCTAAATTCTCTATGGGAGCTTCATGTCCGTTAAACTTTATTTTATCTTTATTTTTTTCATCTCTATAATAAAGCCCCAAGACATCTTTTTCCTCTTTTTGCAGGAGGTTAGTTATTATTTTTTCCCCTTCTCCTACTATTACTCCATCTACCTCACTGTAAGTTTCCATGACCTCTGCAGCATTGTATGATACTTCCGGTCCGCCTAGATAAATCTTTAGATTGGGGTTTATCTTCTTTAATTCCACTATTATTTTAAATACAAATTCCTTGTTCCAAATATATGTAGATACCAGTAATATCTCTGGTTTTGATTCTATTACTTCCCTGATAATATTTGGCAGCTGATTATTTATACTGCTTTCCACCATGGTAAGGTTATATTCCTCTACCTGTTCTATCATTTTTTTTATATATCTAATAGCCAAGTTTGTATGAACAAACTTACTGTTTATTCCTAAAAGTGTTATGTTTTTCATATTTATTTACCTCTTCCTTATTTTGGTTTATTCTTATTCTGCTTCTGATAGTTCACATGTTCCCTGTATGTCACTGTAAAATGATGACTGTTTGTCCCATCATATGTGGCTACAAAAAAATAATATCCTGTACTGGCCGGGTTCAGACTGGCTTCTATAGCTAAACTTCCAGGGTTTCCAATGGGAGCCGGAGGCAATCCATGATTTCGATAGGTATTATATGGAGATTCTATCTTCAGATCCTTATAATAGATCCTTCTTTTTTCATATCCGAATATATAGTTTACCGTGGCATCGGATTCCAGCCTCATCCCTTTCTTTATCCTGTTATAAAATACCGATGCAATCACAGGTTTTTCCACATCCAATACAGCTTCCCTCTCTATAATCGAGGCTAAGATCAATTTTTTATAAAAGTCCTGTTTATCTTTTTCATCTTTCCCATAGTCCTCCACCGGGAATTTTCTTAAAAACTCCCCTAACATGGTATCTATTATCACCCTGGGATCTGATCCCACAGCGAAATAATATGTTTCAGGAAAAAAATATCCTTCAAAGTTATTGTTGGGAGTAAGGTATGGAAATTTAACCTTCCTTAAAATATTTTGAAATTCCTCCTCGGTGATCATTTCCTTGGATATTAGGAGTTTTTTTATCTGTTCCATTGTAAATCCTTCTGGAATGGTCACCCTGATCATCTCAGAACGTCCCTCTTTTAAGATTTTAAAAAACTCTGATATTGTATATTCCCTGTCTAATTTATAATATCCGGCCTTTATTTCACTGGATACCCCTGATACTCTAAAATATATCTTTAAAAAAATATCTTGCCTTATCCCTACTTTATCTAAAAACTCTCCTACACTTTCTCCCCTTCTAAATTCAACCTCTTTTTTTATATCTACTTTTTTCATATAGATCTCATAATAATATGTACCTATTCCCAGAAAAAATATTATCACTATACTAAATATAAATATTTTTATCGTTTTCATTTTTATCAACTCCCTCTTAATTTTTTACGTCTAACCTCAACGATTAATCTACTCTAATTTTATAAGTGATACTTCCTATATTATATACTATATCCCTAGAAAATAAAACATTAAAAAAGGGAAGGTATAATCCCCTTCCCTAAAAAAAATATTAGTTCTTAGCTTTTTCTACTAATGGTCTTCCACCTTTTCTAGTAGCATTTAATGCATGGATAATATCCTCTGCTTCAGAAAACGGAACTGTCATAAATGAAAATTCATTCATAATTTTGATATCTTTGATCTTTCTTCCTGGAACTTTAGCTTCCTTATTAACTATAGCTAATAATTTTTTAGCATCTAAGTTATCTTTTTTACCCATTCCGATAAATAATCTAGTTTGATTATCTAAAGTTTGTCTTCCGCCTCTTTCATTTCTATCTCTTCTATCGCCTCTATCTCTTCTATCGCCTCTATCGCCTCTATCGCCTCTATCGCCTCTTTCATTTGATCTCATGTTGTTTCTGATTTTTCTATAAGTTTCCTTATCAAATTCATCATCATATACATGTCTTAATAATGCTGCGATTACATCTATAGGGTTGCTTTCTACAGATAGTTCAGTTGCCATATCAGAGTATACTGAGAAATCTTTCTCTGCAATGATCTCTCCTACACAAGCATATAAACTTTCCTTCTTAGCTTTTAAAACTTCCTCTATTTCAGGGATAGTTGATTTTTTGATCTCTGCTTTAGCCACTCTTTTGATTCTGCTTAATTTACCCATCTCTCTAGGAGTAACAAATGTTATAGCTATACCTTTCTTACCTGCTCTACCTGTTCTACCGATTCTGTGTACATATGCCTCAGCTTCTTGCGGTATAGAGTAGTTGATTACATGAGTAAGGTCATTTACATCTATTCCTCTTGCTGCTACGTCTGTAGCCACTAAAATATTTATATTTTTAGTTTTGAATTTTCTAAGAGTTCTCTCTCTTTGAGCTTGTGATATATCTCCATGGATTCCTTCAGCTTCATATCCTCTTTCGATAAGTTTGCTTACTACACCATCTACATCATTTTTAGTTCTGCAGAATACGATTCCGTAGAAATCTACTTCTACATCTACTACTCTGCAAAGAGCTTCAAATTTATCCCCATCTCTCACTTCAAAATAAATTTGCTCAGTAAGGTTAGTTGTAAGCTCAGTTGCTTTAACTCTCATTACATCAAAGTCACCCATATATTTTTTAGCTACTTTTAAGATCTCATTGGGCATCGTTGCTGAGAAGAATAACATCTTCTTATCATCGTTAGTTGATGCTAATATAGTTTCGATATCTTCTACGAATCCCATGTTTAACATCTCATCCGCTTCATCTAAGATAAAGAAATCTAAGTTATCTATTACTAAAGTTTTTCTTCTGATATGGTCTTGTACTCTTCCTGGAGTTCCAACTACGATATCTACTCCTCTTTTAAGAGCTCTGATCTGCTGATCCATTGCCTGACCACCATATACTGGAAGTACTCTTAATCTTCTTTCCCCTTTTAAAGAGTTGATCTCTTCAGCTACCTGGATAGCTAACTCTCTTGTAGGAGCTAATACTATTGCCTTAACACCTCTTTTATTCTCGTCCATCTTTTCTAAAATAGGTAATGAGAAAGCTGCTGTTTTACCAGTTCCTGTCTGTGCTTGACCTATTATATCTTTGTCTCCATTAAGAAGAGCAGGGATAGTAAGTGCTTGTATTGGACTTGGTTTTTCAAATCCTTTTTTTTCTAAAGCTACTAATGTCTTGTCCGAAAGTCCTAATTTTTTAAATTCTACCATTTTTTCCATAGTTCACATCCTTATGTTTTATTAAGGCAGGATCAAATTTTATGCTATATATAATGTTTTTACAAACAATTTATTCCATACGTGGGTATTCATTCGATCTTAAAAATCAATACAATTTGAGTCCACCTTTATTTAAATTAACGTCACAGTATAACATATCAATTGAAAGAAAGCTATCTTTTTTTTATTTTGTGTTTGTTTTCCGTTTCTTTGATTTCGATTTCCGAATTATGTATAAAACAGTAAAAGGAGGAAATTCATTTTCGAATCCCTCCTTAATACATCATCTAATATATAATTTCTTATATGTTCATTATCTCTACTACCGTTAACATATGATCACTCAGACGCCTGTAGTGGTTTAATATATCCATATGTCCGGTACTTAACATTGGTTTTTGTTTTTGTTCTCCCATTCTTTCCAAATGACCTCTTCTTGCTTTTTTATATATATTGGTAATATTCGCAGCTTTTTCTACCGCTTCTCTGGTTATATCAAAGTTATTACTTATATATGCATTATTCACCAACTCAAAGAAGTCAACTACAGCATCGTGGAGTTTAAATATATCTTCCTTCTTATATCTGTTTATAGTCAGGTCATTTTCTTTTAACCTCGAGTATACCTTCATAATTCTCTCTGTATAGTCAGTTAAAGATTCATATTGATCACAGATGGCAATATTTTTTCTAGTTACCATTATTAGATGGTGTTCTATGTCTAAGCCTAATATTTCAGAATTGATCTCTGCAATCTCACTCTGAATCATATCTACTTTTTCCTCGATCTCAAAAACTTCTGCAATCTCATCTGAATTTTTGGGTAGATTATTTTCTATGACATTTCTAACCTTCTCCAATGACAGCTTTATATCCTCACCTATAGACGCCACTTCTACCTTTGTCTGTTCAATGGCTAAGGTAGGAGTTTCCAGCATCCTTACATCTAGATGTGTATATTTTTTTACCTTCATATCATCATCTGGGATTATTTTCTTTAAAAAATTAGCCAGTGGGGTCAGTAAGAATATAAATAAGATTGCATTGGTCACATTAAATATCGTATGAGCTGCTGCCAAAAATCCGCTTATATTTACTGCAGGATCTACAATATGTCCTATCATGTTGGTATATATCCCATATATCGGCAGTACCCACAACAAGCCAAAGATATTGATTATTGTATGGGCATATGCTGCCCTTTTGGCATTGGCTTTAGCTCCAAATGCTGCTAAAAATGCTGTGATAGTCGTCCCTACATTTAATCCCATTACTATGGCAACACCTGTTTGAGCATCGATCAATCCTTGACTCGCAAGCATTATAGTTATACCCAGAGTAGCTGCAGAAGCCTGGACTATAGCTGTTAAAAAAGCTCCTACCATGGCTACTAAAAATGCACTTCCTATCCCTGTTACGTGAAATTTTTGAAACATTTCAACAAATTCCGGCATAGCTCTCAGTGGTTCAAATCCATTTTTCATAAGTTCCATACCAAAGAAAATCAGTCCTATTCCCATCATTAGTTTAGATTTTTCCTTGCCTTTTTCAGTTTTAGCAAACATTCCGATGATGGCACCGATCCCTGCCAAAGGCAGCCCATATTTACCTATCTTCAAGATAAGCAGCCAACCTACAGCAGTAGTTCCTATATTGGCTCCCAAGATAACTCCTAAAGCTTGAGTCAGGTTCATAAGACTGGCATTTACAAATCCAATTACCATAACCGTTGTTACAGATGAAGACTGTACTAAAATTGTAATTATTATCCCTACTAAAACACCTAGAAACCTGTTTTTAGTTACAATTGCAATTACATTTTTTAATTTATCTCCCGCTACTTTTTGCATTGCATTGGCCATATTTTCCATTCCATATAAGAAAATCCCTAATCCACCAACTACATTCAATATTATATTCAATGCATCTCCCATATATACCTCTCCTTAATAATAATTATTTACATGTCTCTAGATTTTTTCACAATCCACACAGTCGTTCAGATTATACAATAACACCTGTAAAAAGTCTAGAAAAAAAGAGCACCCAGGTGCTCAAAATCTGTATTTACAATTAAATGTTAGTTTTGTGGAACTATATAAATCTGTCTGCGTTGACCGCGGCACCCCGAACATATAATAATTATATTGCCCGTATAAAATTTCTATCTCAAATCTATTATAGGTAACTCCCACTCCTACTCCATAATTTACCCTCTGTGCAAGATCATTTAAAAAAACATTAAAATCAAGTTCTTCTCCATCTATAAAACTCACTCCCATTGAAAATAAATAATATGGAGAGGTGTCATCCTCTGGATCCAATAAATATCTTATTTTTGCATAATAAGGGATTATTCTTGTGCTGACTCCTATACTTATATAGGGTTCTTCCCCTGTTTCAAACTCCAGCCTCCTATAAAACTCTGTTGGAATTCCTACCTCTCTCTCTATCATAGCCAGAAGAGAGTTATCTTCCTCAGCTTTTATTATCCGACCCTCTAGAGAGGGTAGAGGGTCTTTTCCAAAACATATTCCAAAATATACAAATATCAAGAGAATAAAACTATATCTTGTTAAAATAATAATCGACTCCTATGGAGTTTTCCAAAGATAAAAAAGTTTCCCCTTCTTTAAAAGTATATTCCTCTAAAAGGATATATTTTATTCCCTCCTCTTCATAAATATATCTAAATTCTAAATCATTAACTTTTTTTCTATTTACAGAATCCATTTCAAACTTTATATCCTTTTTAAAAATTTTTTTTAAAACTTCACCATCTTTTTTATCTAATTTACACGGAAAATGATCTTTTTTCAGCAATATTTCTAGAAATTCTTTTTTCATATAAACACCTCGATAAACTTATTCTTGATACCCAAATATTACACATTTATTTTTATTTTCCTTTTTTTTATGATTTTTTCTTTTCTCCCACTGCCTCTAAAAATTTATCTATTTTTTCACATTCCCTTTTATTCACCATATGTCTCCGTACCTTCATGGTTCCTGTGTAAGTTTCATCCTCTACAGTAAATCTAGAAACCAATAAGATATCTCTAGGTTTCTGGTGGGAAACCAAATGACTAGTCAGCCTTTTTACCTCACTCTTCAACAAGATATTCAATTCACTCTCATGTACTTCATCATAATTTTCCGGAACAGTCAGACATGCATATAAATTTTTACACCCATCTCCTATAACCATTACATCATCTATAAGATCTGATTTTTTCAATTCATTTTCAATAAATTCCGGATGGATATTCTCGCCGCCTTTCAAAACAATCATATTGGTTTTCCTGCCGCTTATATATAATTTCTTCCCTTTATAATAACCTATATCCCCAGTGTGGAGCCAGCCAGCCTTTATCACTTTAGCACTTTCATCCCTATGATTCCAATATCCTTTCATGACACAGCTGCCCTTTAAAAGCAGCTCACCCTTAAGATCCTTCCCTCTGTTTCCCAGTTCATCTAAAAATGTAAAATCTCCCGATGGTTGATTCAAGAGCCACTCCAACAAATTTCCAGAACTCCCATAACAGTAACTCTCTACACTATCTACACTGACAACCGGTGATGTTTCAGATAACCCATACCCCTGCATCACAGGCAGTCCTAAATAACCAAAATATCTTTGTAGATTTATATCCAGTGCTGCTCCTCCAGAGATAAATTCTCTGAATTTATCTCCAAAGACAGACCTGATTTTCACCAATAATTTTTCATCCAAGATATCATATACCTGCTTATATTTTTCCTCAGGAATAAAGTCAAACCTATCCCCCTTTACAAATGGCGCCACTTGCAATAACTTTTCATAGCCCTTTAGAGCTTCTGCTCCAGCACCTTTTACCTGCTTTTCTATACTTGCTTTTATTATCTCCAGTATCCTCGGTACAACCAGTATTATAGTGGGCTTGAATTTAGGAATATTCCCAATGAAATTCCTTGGATTTTCTGTAAACCCCAGGCTAAATCCACTGCTTATAGCTCCTATAACTTCTACAACCAGGGAAAAACTATGCCAATATGGCAGGATCGAATAGAGGCAGTCAGC
>JAUXGP010000285.1 GCA_030621995.1 Psychrilyobacter sp. | reverse complement strand
TATCACAGAGTACCCCAACAAGAATTTTTATATTAGTTCACAAACCCTAGAATTTTTAAAAAAAATAAAAAAAACATCTCCCTCCAGGTAAAACCATCTATGGAAATTATTTTGAGTATCCCTATGGGGATCTCCTACTCTTACGGGTTAAAATTAATAGAAGATAAATCTGTCTGGATAGAGAAAAAACTGGAAAAATATTCAGCTGTATATGAGAATTCAGGAGTTTACTATCTAGGTAAACTCTATTCTTTGAAGATAGAAAAATCGAAGAACCCTATAAAGATAGAGGAAGAAAATATAATTTTCAATAAATCTAAAGACTTTAATCTAGTTTTAAATCAATGGTATCACCAAAAAATAAAAAGGATTTTAGAGGATTACCTTGAAAAATACACCAAACTTATGGAAATTTATCCTAAGAAAATAAAGATTAAACCATTAAAATCCGCCTGGGGAATCTGCTATTCCAGCGGGACTATTACTTTTAATCTTAATCTTATAAAAGTTCCACTAGACGTAATTGAGTACTTGGTGGTGCATGAATTAGGACACCTAAAATACCCCAACCATTCTAGGGAATATTGGGAATATATAGGAAAATATATAGAAGATCCAAAGTCCCACCGCAGATGGCTGAGAAAAAATGGGTATAAATTTATATAGGAGGAAACTTTATGGGATAGATGAACTTGTTAAGAAAAAAGAGCAGATTGCGTATAGAATAATCGAAGGGGATTTTAGGAGTAAGATCCCCTTTAATGTTACCGAAAAAAGAATTTATAAGATCTTTAAAGTTAAGGGAAAGCGGTATGAAAGACATAAAATCATAGATTCAAACTTTACCTATGCTGACAGTCAGTGGATAAAACACCTGTTCGAACATCGTTGTTTTAATTGCGGGAGTAAAAAGAATCTGCAGATAGACCATCATATGCCCCTGTCTTTAGGCTATGGTCTAAAAACAGATGAAAAATATAATGCAGTGCTACTCTGTAAAAGGTGTAACAACCAAAAGAGCAGCCTCCTCCCTACAAAATTTTACACACCATCTCAGCTTAAAGTTTTAGAAACAACTTATGATATTCAAACCCACAAAGACAGATATACAGATGGTTATAAAAATATAGATATTGAAAATGTCATAGATCTCTATGAAAGATCTCTAAAAGATAAAATCCTGTTATATTTAGATTATCTGGATTATTTGTGGAATCACAAAAAAATATCTAAATACAGGTTAAAAAAAGGAAGTTTTTATAAGGTCTATTATATTAAAGATAGGGAATTACAGACAATCTACGGTAAAATAAAATATAATTTTTTCTTAGGAAAGGTAGATATAGATGATCTAAAAGTAAAGCTGAGAGATATTAAAGGGGTGGTCTTATGGAGATGACATTAGAGATATTATTTAATACTATTGGTGGATTAAGTATCTTCCTTTATGGGATGTTTCGAATGTCTGACAGTATACAAAAATTAGCGGGGCAAAAACTAAGAAATATCATAAATACTATGACTTCTAACAGGATCATGGGACTAGGTGTAGGAGCTACTATCACAGCCATCATTCAGTCTTCGTCTATAACGACAGTTATGGTAGTAGGTTTTGTAAACGCAAACCTTATGAATTTGAGGCAGGCCATAGGTATAATTTTAGGTGCAGACATAGGGACTACTATTACAGGCTGGCTCTTGGTTTTAAAAATCGGTAAATACGGCTTACCTATGGCAGGAATAGGTATCTTTCTTTTTCTTTTCCATCGATCATTCAGATGGAAACAAAGGGGCAATTTGATCTTAGGAATTGGGCTGATCTTCTTTGGATTAGAACTGATGAAACATGGAATCAGACCCCTTAAAGATCTTCCTGCATTTATAGAGTTATTTCAAAGATTTGAAGCTTCTAATTTTAAAGGTGTTGTTTTATCTGCTCTTATGGGAGCATTTCTTACCGCTGTTTTACAGTCATCTTCGGCAACTGTAGGAATAACCATGGCTATGGCAAGTCAGGGTCTTCTAAGTCCCAACAGTGCAGTGGCTCTGGTTCTGGGAGAAAATATAGGAACTACCATCACAGCATTTCTGGCGTCCCTCAATGGATCTTCCAGTGCAAGAAAGGCAGCGTATGCCCACATCAGTATAAAAATCATAGGAGTTTCAATTATTATTCCATTATTTTTTTTCTATGTAAAATTTATTGGTTATATAGCCAGTCCAGAGAAAGATATAATTAAATATATTGCAATTTCCCATACTTTATTTAATATTTTTATCGCTCTCTTGTTTTTACCATTTACAACTGCATTGGAGAAACTGCTCAATTATATTGTCCCAGATAGTAAAGAAAATTTAAATTTAGAAGTTGATGATGATAATTTAGCAAAAGCACCTTTTATTGTATTGGAAAAATCTAAACTTTTAATCTTTAAGATGAATGATATATACTCCTATGCTTTCCATGACTTTGGAACCCTTATGTCAGATGATTCCAGAAAGTGTGATAAATGTGTGGAGAAATTATTTGAAGCTGAGCGTGAACTGGATGAGATTAAGATCCTCACAACCAATTCATTGACCTCTGTTCTCAGGCACAGTGATTCCAACAAATCTGTTTTAGAGGTAAGATACCATCTGGAACTGGCAGATTTTTATGAATCTTTAGGGGACTATGAGGCCAGTTTAGCCAAACAATACCTGCAATTAAAAAAAGATAACCTTTATTTTCATCCCAACAGAAAAAAAGCTATTTTAAAAATTCATTC
>JAUXGP010000137.1 GCA_030621995.1 Psychrilyobacter sp. | reverse complement strand
AGATGGCATCTATATATAATTCAGATTTCAATGATTTTTTTGTTAAATCCGATGAAATTATGATGGATAAGGTAGAAGAAACAAGGAAGTCCAAAGAAAATATGGAACAGAATGAAAAAAATATAAACTCTGATTCTATGTTTAAAGATCTCTTTGGAAATTAAAAAATTAAATAACTAAAATCCACTTTGTGGTAGATGTTCGAAAAATCCATCTATAAAAAACCAAAGACTATGTGTAGAGGTCGAAATTAATCTACACTTTTTTTGGTGTACTTTTAGGAGGGATTTTATATCCCTCCTTTTTATATTAAATAAAAAAGGAGAAATAAATATGCAAAATATAATACTTTGGTTCGTAATGTTGCTGGTTAACTTCGGGTTTATCCTATATTTTTATAAAACTTATGGAAAGAATGGTCTCTATGCCTATATACCGATAACTATAATATTGGCTCAGATACAGGTAAATAAAGCTATAGAGATAGGCGGAATGTCGTCTACCTTGGGAAATATAATGTTTGCGTCAAGTTTTTTGGTGACGGATATATTGTCGGAAAAATATGGATTGAAGGCAGCAGCCAAGGGAGCCAAGATAGGGCTTATGAGTAATATTGCGGCTACCATATTATTGCAAGTTTCAGTAGCTTTTGAGCCCAGTACAGCTGATTATTCACAGCTGGCCATGGAAACTTTATTTGGACCATTGTCCAGATTTACAGCGGTGGGGCTTATCTGCTACTGGATGTCACAAAATATAGATATCCACCTGTTTGAAAAACTTAAGAAAAGGTTCCCGGAAAATAAACACCTGTGGCTTAGAAACAATGGAAGTACGATGCTCAGCCAGTTTGTAGATACAGCAATCTTCACATATTTAGCCTTCTACCTGAGCTTTGACTTTTTAGGATTCTCATATGTAGGATTTTATGATTTTAAGACGTGTTTAGAGATATTTACAACTACATATTTGATGAAAATTGTAATAGCAACCTTTGATACACCGTTTTTATACCTGGCTAAGAAGATGAATATGGAAAAGGAATTAGTAGTTAGTAGTTAATAACTTAAATTTTGAAAATAAGAAAAGTTTAATCATTAATAAAATAGGAAAAATAATTTTTTGACACAGATTTCACAGATTAATAAAAAGTCTCACAGATAAAAAAAAATGTGAAAATTAGGCTTTTAAATCAGTGTGATCTGTGTCTAATTATCTTTTATTTGAGATAATTAGTGGTAAAAAGAAAGAGGTTTTGAACGAAGTAAAAGGGAGTAAATATATGAGATATAATAAGGTTTTAGATAAGAATATTCGGGAGATAGTACTGCTGAAAAGTTTCCCCTGCAGTTATGGGAAGTGTAAATTTTGTAACTATATAGAGGATAACTCTGTAGATAAAGATGAGATAAATGAGGTTAATTTTGATGTCTTAGAGGACGTAACGGGAGAATTTGGAGTGTTGGAAGTGATTAACTCTGGTTCTGTTTTTGAAATTCCTTCTGAAACTTTAGAAAAAATTAGAGAAGTTGTAAAAATAAAAAAGATAAAAATCTTGTATTTTGAAGCTTATTACGGGTATATAAAAAGATTGGATGAAATCAGGGATTATTTTGGTGGGATAGAAATAAGGTTCCGTATAGGAGTGGAAACCTTTGATGATAAGTACAGGATAGACTCCTATGGTAAAAATTTTGTGATAGACGAAGGTACCTTAAAAAAATTAAGCAGTGAATTTTATTCAGCCTGTTTACTTGTGTGTACTGTAGGCCAGACCAAAGAGATGATAGTTAAAGATATAGAGACAGGATTGGCAAACTTTAAACAGATAACTATAAATGTGTTTATAGATAATGGAACAGAGGTAAGGCAGGATAAAAAATTAGTCCACTGGCTTATGGAAAAGTATAGTCATTTAAAAGCCGACCCTCGTGTAGAACTTCTATATGATAATAAAGATTTAGGAGTATTTGAACAATAATTTTGTTTAAGGCCATTATAGATCAGAACTAAACTTTGATTTACTCCAAATAAGGGTGTTATAATAGAATGAAAATAAAATTCTTTAAGACTGGCTGGGGAGGAAAAAATGTTTGATGGAAACCTTAAAACAATTATGTGGGAACTCTACGGGATAATATATACATATGACAAAATAAGTACAATGGGAATTATATCCTATGAAAAAGATGGCAATATAGTTCTTTTTAAACATTTTATAAAAGACAACCAATGGGTTGAAAAGACAAATAACAATAAAAATTTAATTGAGAAATGTATAGAGAGAAAAGAAGAGATAGTCGTAAATAATTATATTGATGACAGTGTAGATTTAGAAGGGGATAAGATACAGTCTGTATATTATTGTCCTATATTTTTAGATGAAAAGATTGCAGGAATATTTTTTTTAGAGAGCAGAAAAAAAGAAATTTTTACAGGTGAAATTTTAAAAAAAGTGACGATTTTAAAGAAGACGATAGAAGTGCTTTTTTATAAAGAAAAGGAAAAAGAGTTGTTAAGGGAGACTAATAAAAAGGTGGAAAAATTACTTAGGCAGCGTTATATAGTTAAAGAAGCCAGTAAAGCAGTGGTCTCTACATCATCTGTACAAGAGATGTCTCAAAGAATTTACGCTATAATGAGGAAAAATTATGGTGAGTGTGCCATAGGAATATTTATAAATGACATAGAAAACAAAAAATTAAAAGATGGATTTTGTTATGAATATGGTGAACGATTAGATTTCGGTGATATACCTTATTCACAAAAGAATAGTTTTATGTTGGAATCAATTTTTACACAAAATGAAGTGATAAAAGAAGGTATCGCGAATAAGGATATCCGTCTTCTAGTAGGAGAATATCCCAAAAGTGTCTACTGTGCTCCCCTTCAAATGGAGGGGAAAGTAATAGGGGGGTTTACATATCAAATATATGAGAGAGTTATTTTTGAGAAAGAGGAACTTGATATATGCCGGGAATTAATTTCTTTTATGACGATTGCACTAAATAATACCTTAGAACATAAAAAGTTGAAGGAAACAAATAATTTGTTGAAGGAGTATTCTGAAAGGGACCACCTTACCGGTCTTTGTAATAGAAGGCATTTTTATGAAACTTTTGAAAAAAAGGTAGAAGGTGCTAAATTAGAGAATAAAAGAATATTTATATTTTTATTTGACCTAGATAACTTCAAAGGAATCAATGATAATTTTGGACATATTCAAGGGGATATTGCACTTCAAAAGGTGGCCGAGATTTTAAAGGAGGAGCTTAGCAGCGGATATATAGGACGCTATGGAGGTGACGAATTTATTGGAGGAATGTTGAATTGTAATAAAGATGAATCTAAGATTGCAGTCGAAAAAATCCAAAAAAGAGTAAAAAATCTGGGAATAGCTACAGACAGAGAGGGGATTCTATTGACGATGAGTATAGGAGTCTTGGGATTTGTGCCTAAAAATTCAATTAAATCTTATTTTGCCATGGTAGATGAAGCACTTTATATGGCTAAAAAAACTGGAAAAAACAAGATAATTTTTAAAGAATACACAAAGTAGAACAATAAAAAAATGAGCGGGAAACCACTCATTTTTTTGTCTATTTCTTTCAAATATAGTTTAATTTTGATCTTTAGAGTTAAAAAAAGCAAACAGGTTAGCAAAAACATAATATAACCCCAATGGGAACAATGAATACTTTACTGTACCTAAAATAGCTATTGCTACAAATAAAACCATTTTTTTAGGTATAAAACTAAATATTTTTTGCGGGATCTTAAACGGGATTGTACTTATCATAAGAACCGCTGATCCTAAGGCAGCCACAGCTAATATTTTTGGATCTACTCCAAGCCCTGTAGCTTCAGCAAATAAGAAGTAAGACACTACTAAATTTGCACCATTTGGAATAGGCATTCCGCTAAAGTCGTCTTTACTGTCACTGGCAGTGGTTACTACATTAAATTTAACTAATCTAACTACTCCGGCAAGGGCATATATAAATGCAAGTGGTATAATAAGTTCCTTGGGAAAATTATTTGGTGTAGTTGATAAAAATGAATAAATCAAGATACCGGGTGCCATTCCAAAGGATACAGAGTCACAAAATGAATCGAATTCTTTACCAAATTCACTGAAGGCATTTAATTTTCTAGCAGTAAGACCATCTAAAGCATCGAAAACCATAGCTAATAAAATCAACCATGCAGCCAGATGGAAATCACCTTTGATGGACCTGGTAATACTCAAGAAACCTAGCAGCATATTGGTGGCTGTAATGGCGTTTGGCAGAATGTATTTACTTTCAATTTTGTTCATAAAATCTCCTTTTCTATCTCTAATAGTATAATATAAAATTTAATAACAATTGATTTTACCATACAAATAATATAAAATCAATTATACTAAATAATACTTAAGTGTAAAAAAACAAATAAATTTGGACAAAGATAATTAAATTATGGATATTATCTTTGGGATTTTTGTGATTCGGGATAAAAAAACTGTGTACCAAAAGGTTTGAAATTTAAAAAAGGGAGATTAAAAATGGATAAGAAAAAATTTAAAAATCATTTTATAGGTGAAAATGAAGGGATAATATCCAGCATCTACGATAAGGTAGAACTCTGTAAAAAAACAGATAGAACAGTATATACCGATATATTTCTCCCTCCTCAAATTTGGTCAAGACTAGTCGAGATAGAGGCCGAATTAGGAGTACTGGTAGAGGTAAATGGTCTGTCCACAGAGAGTGAAAAGAAGATGGCGGCCTTTAAAAGTTATTATTGTGACGAAATACCGGAATTTCCTTCGAAACTTATAGTGATAAAAACCAACTCTAAATTCAACCAGTTAGAGCACAGGCACTATCTGGCTGGGATCTTATCCACAGGAATAAAGAGGGAGAAATTAGGAGACCTCATAGTAGAAGATGAAAATTGTTATACGATTATCACTGATGGATTGTTTGATTTTTTAAAACTGCACCTTTTGAGTATCGGAAAATCCAGAGTAAAGATCGAGGAAGCAGGAGACAGGCATATTCCACAGTATAAATTTGAGGTGAAAGAATATTTGATAAACTCCTACAGATTGGATGTTATAGTGTCGGCACTTGTTAATGCTTCCAGAAATGAAGCTCTAAAACTCATCAATTCATCTCAAGTCATGGTGAACTATGGGTTTAAAACCGATAAATCATTGGTGGTTAAAGAGGGGGACGTTATTTCTATCAGAAGGTATGGAAAACATATATTT
>JAUXGP010000040.1 GCA_030621995.1 Psychrilyobacter sp. | reverse complement strand
CCCGTCATCGATACTGACCATTCCATTATAACTTATCTCTTTATTTTTTAACTTTAAATTTCCATCGATATTCAAATCTCCATATATTTTTTCAACAATAGAAGTATAGGTCAATTTTGAAATCTTTAATTTAATTGGATTTTCACTTTTTAAATTTATATCTATGTCAATACTGGGGCCATCATCTTCAATAGTTTTAATCTCAAAGTCACTACCTAATTCTTTGGATTTTCTGATAACTTCCTTCTCTTTAATCTGGGAAGCTATATTGGAAACTTCTGTATCCTCTACATCCGGGATCCCCAAAATTTCACCACTGTTAATTATAAAATCACCAGTGACCTTATTTTTAGTAAAAACTGCATCTGAGCTGAGTACCAGGTTGATCTTATCTTGATAGGAATAATTCATATTATCTAAAATCAAATTAAGTCTGTAATCTAAATTAGACAGCTGACTTTCTTCGGTTTTTATCCCATCAAAACTAGGAATTTGCAAATAACCTTCCATTTTAATGTCACCATTATTTATCTTGCCCTTAAAATAATCGATTTTCACAAGTTTTTTATCTAAAACTACCTGAGTATTGACTTTATCTATAAAAATTCCATATTTTGGCATCTCCGCTGACAAATCTTTGATTTTAAATTCACCATAATTATTTTTGGAGTTTATCTCTACATCTATAGTAGCAATTCCCTTAATTTGGTTTATATATTCAGAAAAAGAAAAAATATTCAGAAAAGAAAGATCTATTTCATTGGATTTGATATTTAATCTATAGTCAAAATCTGTAAAATTAATCTTCCCTTGAGAGATAAGTTTATTGTGATGGTAACTTAAACTCAATTCTTTTAATACCAGCTTTTTTAAATCACCTTGGAGGTCGATCTTTAAGTTCTCTAGGTCGTTCCCCTCAATATGGATAATTTTACTGTCTATTTTAAGATCATACTTTAGATCATTAAATGCACCATCTATAACAATCTCTGTGTTTAACTCTCCATTTATATCTTGGGTATTTGAATATTCCTTTAATTTTTCAATGTCTAAAACATCTTTAATTTTAAAGGAAAGTTCATTTTGACTGAGGTCAATCCACCCTCTTCCGCCTAAAAGTTTATCTCCTTTTTCAGAGTAAATTGTAACATTGTTAATATCCATATGACCACTTTTATCTAACTTACCTAAGTCCCCCCCTTTATAAGTAGAAATCATCTTGACATTTGGCAATTTTCTTCCTCGCAGATAGACATTATCTGCAGAAGTTTTAAAAACTCCACTAATATTATCTGGTGTTCCCCACAGGATGACTTCTCCTGTAAGACGATATTTCAAATTTACATCCCCATAATATTCTGCCAAATTATTTTCAAGTAAATTTACCTTTAGTCTAAATTTGTTTGAAGAAATACCGTAATATCCACTGATATTATTTTCACCGACTTTGAATCCATCAAAAAATATTTTTTGATCAAAAAACCGGATTCCCCCCTTTAAATATATCTTTGGTAAATTATCATATTGAACCCAGGCATTTGTCGAATAAAAGTTGATTTTAAAATCTCCCAAGTCACCCTTTAGGCTTCCATCGACATCCTCTAGATCCATCTTGATCCCATACTTTTCTAGTAATTTTATCTTATTTTCTTTTATTCCCCTTATTTTATAGTCAAAATCCAAGGTTTGATTAATTATATTATAGTCACCTGCAATTGTCAAAAGATTATTTCTTACTTCTAAGACCTTAAAAATCCCGTCTTTATAATCTAATCCCACCTTAAAGTCTTTAAATTCCACATCATCATGAGAGAGTTCTCCTAAATACCCGTCGAAGTCTACAGCGAACTTGCCATTGTTAACTATCCTTAGTCTTCCGCGAATATTCTTATAGGAGATCCCATATCTACCGCCTTTACTGTCTAGATTAGAAACTGTGGAAAACTTTTTCTTTTCCCCTATCAAAGTACCGTCAAAGTCTACCCCTGTTTCTAACCCCTCTGCAGAGATAAAGTTTTCAACTTTCAAATTTTTCCCTATATAATCAAAATTATAGGAGAGGTTATCTATATCTAAATAACCATTAGCAGACAAGTCTAATTCATTGTAGAATAAATTTATCTTGTTAAAATAAATCCTATTGCCATTATTGGTAAAGTTCAAAACTAAAGATCTCAGGGAATCTTTCTGCACTATCTCTACTTCTCCCTGCCCTAAAATCAAATTTTTATTGGCATAATCATAGATTACTTTGACATTATTTTTAGTGGAATAATATTCTCCCCGGTATTCTATCTCTACATCTTTGGTCCCTATACTTGAGATCCCAAATGTTTTTTTACCCAGATCGACATTCCCGCCTATCTTTAATATATCTGAATAGAGTGTATAATCAATTTTTTCAGAATTCAAATCATATTTAAAATTACCGTTTAATTCTTTTAATTTTAAAGGACTTTTCCTGTTTAAAATATTAAAATTCAGATCTAAAATATTATTTTCATAACAACCATTTAGGAGGGTGTATCCCTCAGTTCCGTCATAGTCCAGAAAGAACCTCAGATCTTTTAATTTCACCTGATCTCCAGATAAAATTATACTCCCTTTGAGATCTCTTACTTCAGCTCCTTTAATATCCAGGGTATCTAATCTCAGGTAGCTGTCTAAAGTCAAGTTAAACTCTTCATCAAAATTAAATTTTAATCTCAGATATGAAATGTTGAAATCTCCTAAATCATCTAATTTTTTCTTCATGGTATCGTCCAACAAGGTGACTTTTTTTATGTTCTCCTTATTCAAATCACTGGTTGTTATGTTCATTTCTACACCATCTGGACGATATTCCAAGGAGAAATTAACATCTTTTTCTGCCATCTTTCCATCTAACTTTAATTTTATCCTATCTCCTAAAAACTCAACACCTCCATGAATATCTGCAGCCACTCCGTCATATGCACTGGTATGAAAGCTCGCCACAGACAGATAAGCATCTCCCCATAAGCCATCGCTGTCTATAGTCAGGTTCAGATCTGCCTTTCCCCCTAAGTAGTCTGTGTATTCATCTACATAGGCATATTGCATAAGGTCTTGATCGATGCTGCCGTTTTTTAATTTAATGGTCATAGAATATTCTTTTTCGTAGTTGGTAAAGGAATAATCTACCATCTCATCCCCTGTAGTGTTATAAAACCTCAGATCGATCCCGTGGGTGTCGTCAAAACTAACATATCCATCTACATTATCCACAAATTTATTTATGGAATTTTCATAATAATTATCCTGAAATAACAACCTGGCATTGGTCACTGTGATAATATCTATAGGTACTCCTACCCCTGCTTTTCCGGGGCTTCCGGTCGCGAAAATATCCACTATATTTATATCCCTGTTTTTATCTACTGCGATATATAAGTAGGGATTTTCAGCACTGATCTCTGTAATTTTCCCCCGCAGGAGGTTCTTTATACTGTACCGCAGGATAAGCTTAGGAGCGTAAAGCACCGTGATCCCCTTATCATCTTTTAAGACTGCATCATCTACTACAATCAAGCCAAATGTGGAAAGATCAGAAGTTGTATGGGAGATATCGGCTAAAAAGTATTTTAAAGACATATCTACTATTTCATCAAAGTTGTCCTTAACAGTGATGTATAACGGGACAGTTATCAGCATTAAAACCAATACCGAGGAAGCAATGAAGCCTTTCCGGTATTTCATGATAAGTTTTTTCACGGCTTCCCCCCTTTTTTTATTTAAAATTCAAAAGCTTACTTTTACCACATAGGGATTTATAATTTTTTTTGTCGCAGATTTTTCAGATTTTTTTAATCTGTGTAAATTTGTGTAATCTGTGACTAAAATTATTTCTCATTTTTGTTTTTCTTTTTTAGTTGCCTTTTACAGTGGTCTTTTTAGCGGTATACCTGCTCTTCTCGGGTATTTCTTATCGGTATCTTCCATCTTTTTTATCTCAAATATATACCTGGTATCTCCACAAAATGGTAATTTTAATTCGTCGACCTTTACAATTTTACTATTTAATATTTCAAATGCATTTTTAGAGTATTCCAACTCCTCCTGATAGTCCATTTTTTGGGCTAAAAATGTAGCTCCTACTTTTAGAAAGGGAACCATATATTCCAGTATCACATTAAACTTCGATACTCCCCTGCACAATCCCAAATCATAGGTTGCCCTTTTATTTTCCAGCTTTATATAGTCTTCTGCTCTCATATTTACGACTTCTACATTGGATAAATTTAATTTTTCTGCCACCATCTCCAAAAATTTTGTTTTTTTACTCACAGAGTCCATCAGAGTAAAATTTATATCAGGGTTGGCAATGGCCAGTACCATCCCAGGGAAGCCGGCTCCTGTACCTATATCCATAGCTTTTTTTACACCGTGTGGCAGTTTATTTTGCAGTAATAAAGAATCCAAAAAATGTTTTTCATACATGGTCTTTTCATCTCTAATGGCTGTCAAATTTGTGTGTTTATTGGTCTCCAATAATAAATTCCCGTACTTTAACAGCATATCTACTGTAGTTTCATCCAATTCCAAGCCTATTTTTTTGAGACCTTCGTTAAAAAATTTCTTCATCTTTATCTGTCACCCCTTATCTTTAAAACCATAAGCAATACCGAGATGTCTGCCGGAGATACCCCGGATATTCTAGAAGCCTGACCTATATTTAAAGGTTTTTTCTCATTTAATTTTTCCTTAGCTTCTCCGGTTATTCCGCTTATTACATCATAGTCAAAATCTTTAGGAATCAATCTTTCCTCCAAAGCTTTGTGCTTTTCTATCATCTTCAATGATTTTTTAATATACCCGTCATATTTCACCTGAACCTCTGCCTGGTACTCGGTATCTTCAGGATATTCCCCCAGTTCAAATCCATCTATAATCTCAGCAATATATTTAATATCTTTATAGTCCAGTCTCGGTCTTTTTAATAATTCCAACAGGGTAGTTCCTGATTTCAGGTCTCCACTATTTTTTTTGATCAATACCTCTTCAATCCTTTTGTTGCTGGACCCTACACTTAGAGATAATTTTTCTACGATCTCTAAAACGTCTCTTTTTTTCTTTTCTACTAAGTTATAAGTCGTTTCATCCAATAATCCTGCTTCATAACCTATCTCAGATAGTCTCAGATCAGCATTGTCTTCCCTGAGCAGGAGTCTGTACTCACTTCTGGCTGTAAACATTCTATAGGGCTCATTGGTTCCCTTAGTCACTAGATCGTCTACCAAAGTTCCCAAATATGAATCAGCTCTATCTAATATAATAGGATCTTTCCCCTGTAATTTTCTGGCTGCATTCATTCCAGCCAAAAGACCCTGTCCGGCTGCTTCCTCATACCCGGAAGTTCCATTGATCTGTCCTGCTAAAAATAAATTTTCTATTTTTTTAGTTTCTAAACTATACTGCAACTCTTCAGGCAATACATAGTCATATTCTATAGCATAGGCATATCTCATGATCTTTGCATCTTCTAATCCATAGATATTTTTCACCATTTCCTCTTGAACCTCTGCCGGCAGTGAAGTTGAAAAACCGCTTATATATACTTCATTGGTTCCATATCCCTCTTTTTCTAAGAATAGATGGTGTTTTTCTTTATCTTGATATCTAAATACCTTATCTTCGATAGACGGGCAGTATCTTGGCCCTGTTCCCCCGATAGTTCCATTGAATAACGGAGATTTAGATTTATTTTGAGTTATCACATTATGTACATCCGGGTTTGTATATGTAATATAACATGGGATCTGCTTTCTTCCCTCTACATCTTTATCCAAAGTTCTATTGGAAAATTTTAGAAGCTGATCTAAATTTCCAGGCTGTTCCTCTAACCTGTCGAAGTTCATACTTCTAAAATCAATTCTTGGAGGAGTCCCGGTCTTAAATCTTCCTAACTTTAATCCTATTTTTTTTAAAGATAGAGGCAGATCATTTGACGGCAGTTCTCCCATCCTTCCGCCTTCAAACTTTTTATCCCCGATATGGATAAGACCTCTCATAAATGTTCCCACAGCTATTATCACTGTTTTAGATGAGTAAGTTACACCCTCTTGAGTTTTTATTCCTACAACTTTGTCTCCCTCTACAACCAACTCAGTTACCATCCCTTGGATAGAATCTAAATTCTCGGTATTCTCTATAGTTTTTTTCATCTCCATATGATAACTTTGTTTATCAGCCTGAGCTCGAAGAGACCTTACAGCCGGCCCTTTTTTAGTGTTTAATACTCTTATCTGTACAAAAGTTTTGTCTATATTTCTTCCCATCTCTCCCCCGAGAGCATCTATTTCTTTTACTAAATGAGATTTAGCAGGCCCTCCGATAGATGGATTACATGACATTACTCCTATATTATCCAAAGTTATGCTAAATATTGCGGTTTTCATTCCCATTCTTGCAGATGCTAAGGCTGCTTCACAGCCTGCATGTCCTGCTCCTACTACTATTACATCAAATTTATGCATTATTTTCTCCTTCTTTACTTTAAATTTTCTAACTCTCTCGCTGTTTTTGAATCGGTGATAACTAAGAGTGTATCGCCTTTTTCAATTACACTTGTTGCCCTGGGGCTTGAATTCAGTTCTCCATTGCTTTTTTTTATACCTATTATATTGATATTATATGAATCTCTTACAGCTAATTCCATCAGATTTTTACCTAAAAATGATGCCGGTGCTTTAAATTCCACCAGCAGGAAATCTTTTGAAAATCTCATATGTTCCATCATGTTAGGCTCCATAGCCAGCATAGCTATCCTATGCCCCATATATTCTTCCGGGTATATTACCTCATCGGCACCTATTTTTTTCAATACTTTCCCATGACTCTTACTGAGTGCCTTTGCTATTATTTTTTTCACACCCAACTCTTTTAAATTTAAAGTTGTCATGATGCTTGCCTGAACATTACTTCCAATCCCAATAAATGCTACATCAAAATTACTGGCACCTATCTCCTTCAGTGCTTTTTCATCCGTTGCATCAAGTATCAGTGCATTATCTATAATATTATTATTTATAGCTTCCTGGACCAGATCCTCATTGGTGTCTATTGCCAGAACCTCACTGTCAGCTTCATAAAGTGTCTGCGCAATACTCGATCCAAACCTGCCTAAGCCTACAACCAAATAATTTTTCATCTCTATATCAACTCCTGGATTTTTTCTAAATTAATTTATCCTATCAGTATATTTTCCTGTGGGTATCTATAAGATCTCACTTTAATTTTCTCACTAAATGCCAGCATAAATGTAAGGGGTCCAACCCTTCCTATCAGCATAGTTACAGTTAATAATATCCTTCCGAATATATTTAGGTCTGCTGTTATCCCCTGTGATACTCCTACTGTAGCAAATGCCGAGATCACTTCAAAGATAACCTTGTCTAAAGTCAGGTGGTTCGCGGTTACCGCGGCACTTCCCTGTAACGATCCTTGTAAAACGGCATCTGCTAAATCCTTTATAGAGGTCATCTCATTGGTCATCAATATCAAAAATACTACCACAGTAATATATAATAACGATATTATTAAGATAGCCATAGCTCTGTGCAATACCTCCCACGGAACACGTCTGTTAGATATTACCAGATCTTTTTCATTTCTCAGTATTACCAGTACATAAAACATTATTATTCCAAAAGTTGTAGTTTTTAACCCTCCGCCTGTGGAACCGGGGGAAGCCCCTATAAACATCAAAATTAAGAATAAAAACAATGTTGAAGGTCTCAAATTCTCCATTGGGATAGAGTTAAATCCAGCTGTTCTGGTGGTTACACTTTGAAAAAAAGAATTATTCAATGCGTCTATTATCCCCATATTACCAATGGTTCCAGGTTTACTCCTCTCAAATATAAAAAATACTATAGTTCCGCCAAACGTTAAGAAAAAACTGATATAAAGTGCTAATTTAGAAGTTAAATTATATGTTTTTTTACCTGTTTTACAGTAGTTTATAGTAGAGTTAATAACCGCAAATCCAATTCCACCTAAAAATATCAAGATTGCTATGGTAAGGGTCACTGTTATATTACTGGAATATCCGATTATACTGTCGGATAAAAGCGAAAACCCGGCATTACAAAATGCAGATACCGAATGAAATATACCATATATCATTGCTTTTTTTAACGGCATAGTGTTTGAGAATCCCAAAGTTAAAAAAACAGCTCCTATAATCTCTATCCCCGCTACTATTAGGACTATCCGTTTTAAAAACTTAACTATTCCCCCAATCGTATACGTATTGAGGTCCTCCTTCAATATCTTTCTCTCCTGGTAGCTTATTTGTTTCCCTATCAAGGTAAACACCAATGTTGAAAAAGTCATTATTCCAAGTCCGCCTAATTGAATCAATATTAGTATTACCGCTTTCCCAAAGGGGCTGAATACCGTACTCACATCGACCAATGAAAGGCCTGTCACCGAAACTGCAGATGTAGCTGTAAATAATGCTGTCAAAACACTTATACCCTGCCCTTCATTTACTGCAATAGGCAGTGATAGAAAAAACGTGCCTATAAGTATTATAACTATAAATGACATCACTAAAATCCTAGATGGCAGCATCCTTCTAAAAGATATTTTTTTCATCTGTCCCTCCTGACTAATTCTTTTAAACCTATTGTTCTTTTATTTATAATTATCTTTGACTCTAACTTAACTATTATACCTAATTTTCTCCCTCCTTTCAAGAAATACTATTATCAGGATACGTTTTTCAACCATTACTCAAAAAAAGAATCCCTTAAAAGGAATTCTTTAGATGATTATTTGATATAATTATTTTTTTCTATCTTTTTCCGATATTTTCACTTATCTTCACTATTACTTCTACAGCTCTTTCCATAGATGATACCGGTATATATTCATATTGGCCATGGAAATTATGGCCCCCTGTAAATATATTCGGGCATGGCAACCCCATATAAGATAACCTGGCTCCATCTGTTCCGCCTCTGACAGGTTTTATAACAGGTTCTATTCCCAGCTCGACCATAGAATCCCGAGCTATATCAAAGACTTCCATCTTCTCCTCGATCTTTTCCTTCATATTATAATAACTATCGGTAAGTTCTAACTCAATAGCATTATTATATTTTTTATTCAACAGTTCTACAACCTGACCTATAAATTCTTTCTTTTCTGTAAATTTTTCCATATGGTGATCTCTGATTATATACTCTAACTTTGCATCAGAGATATCCCCACTCATCTCAGAGAGCATATAAAATCCCTCGTATCCCTCGGTAAATTCAGGACGCTGGTTTACCGGCAGCGAATTATGAAGTTCTATTCCTATTTGAAGGGCATTGATAAGCTGATCTTTAGCTGTCCCCGGATGTACACTTCTGCCTGTTATCTTTATCTTGGCACTTGCAGCATTGAAGTTTTCATATTCTACCTCTCCCAATCTTCCCCCGTCGATGGTATAGGCAAATTCAGCTCCAAATTTTTCTACATCAAATAGATCTGCACCTCTTCCTATCTCCTCATCAGGTGTGAATCCTATTCTAATCTTCCCGTGTTTTATCTCAGGGTGATCCATCAAATATTCCATAGCTGTTAATATTTCGGCAATACCAGCCTTGTCATCTGCTCCTAAAAGGGTAGTCCCGTCAGTTGTAATAAGAGTCTCCCCTATATATGAATCTAACTCCTTAAAGTCTTTAGGAGACAGAACTATATTTTTTTCTTCATTTAATACTATATCTCCGCCTTCATAATCTACAAATTTAGGTTTTATATCTTTTCCTGAAAATGCAGGTGCAGTATCCATATGTGCTACAAATCCAAAAGTCGGAACATCTCTGTCTGTATTACTGGGTAGTGTTGCCATGAGGTATCCATTCTCATCCAGTGTTACCTCCTCTAATCCCAATCCAATCATCTCATCTTTTAAAAAAACAGCCAATTTTAATTGTTTTTCTGTACTCGGACATGTAGCCGAGTTTTCATCTGATTCTGTGTCAAACTTCACATAATTTATAAATCTTTCCACTAAT
>JAUXGP010000041.1 GCA_030621995.1 Psychrilyobacter sp. | reverse complement strand
CATGAGGAAGATGATCTAATACTGTAGCACCAGCATGCAGCATAGCTGCTCCATAGAGACCATTGATTCCTGCTGCCATAATAGCAGTAGCAAATGTAGCAGAAGCTACGGCTGTACCAGCTGTAGTAGAAGCTGTAGCGGCGGACATAAGAGTTCCGGCTATAGGAGCTAATAAAAATTCAGGCAGACCCATACTGTTTAAGGCATTTAAAACTACATCTTTTAAAGTAGAGTTAGAGATAATACCTGCAATTGTACCTGTTCCCATCAAGATGATAGCAACTCCTGTCATCTTGGACAGCCCGTAGGACATATAAGTTTTTAAATGCGGCAACTTACCCATAAGTGCACAACCAACAATTCCTCCTACAGGAAGAGCAATAAGCGGATCTACAGAGATACCGGCAATGGGTCTCAGAGCCAGTAACCCAATTGTAATTATCGGCCCCAGGATGGCAGGCAGGAATCCTGGCAATTCTTTTTCAATCTCATGTTCGTCTGATTCACTAACCATCCCACCCTTATTGATTAGAGTTTTTGCTATTAATACTGTAGCTACCAGTCCAAAGAGAGCAGGGATGATATTGGCTCCCATGAGAGAAGATAACTCTACATGGAAGTTTTCTGCTGCTGCTATGGTATTTGGATTAGGAGAGATAATATTTCCTGATTTTCCACCACCAATCATAGCCAGTAAGATAGCCATCTTAGATAAGTTCAATCTCTTGGCAATGGCAAGAGCTATGGGTGAAACTGTGATTACCGCTACATCTACAAAAACTCCTACAGAAGTAAGGATAAGTGTTGCCAAAGCGAGGGCTAAAAGAGCTCTCTTTTCTCCTAATTTTTTGATAATAGTTTCTGCAATCTTTCCTGCAGCTCCTGATTCGATCAATACACCGGCTAAAACTCCGGCTGTTAAGATTCTAAGTACTGCCGGAGTAATTCCCTTGGCTCCATCCACCATAAGTGTCACTGTTTCCGGCAGGGTAGCCCCACCCGCCAGACCACCGATCAACGCTCCTACAATAAGTGCGTATGCCGGCTGGTTTTTCTTGATAATTAAAATTATTGCGATAACCAGTCCTAAGACTGCTCCAAATGCTGATACTTGCATATTTATTCCTCCTTATGCCACTTTGTGGCAAACAAAAAACTAAAAAAGGTAAATTCAAAACTTTTTTTGTCACAAATTTACACGAATTTTTTAACACTAAGAAATGAGGGCACTGAGCCCATACAAAGATAATCTTAGTGATTCTCTTTTTCTCTTTTCTTTGTGATTAATTTTTTTGTTATTTGTGGCTAAAATTTTTTATTTTTTTATAACTTTGATTAGTCTGAAAATTTCCTCTATATTTTTTTCTACTAAACTTCCGGCTCTTTCCGGATCCATGGCTTCTTCCAGTGTCATGGGGTAGTTCATGATGGAAAATACAGAGTCGATCCCATGATTATGTACCTCTCCAGCATCATCTGCCACTCCTCCGGCTATAGCAATAACCGGAATATTGTATTGTTTGGCTAATTTTGCTACGCCTACAGGGGCTTTGCCCATGACAGACTGAAAATCAATCCTACCCTCTCCTGTGATGACAAAATCAACACCTTCTAATTTTTCCCTTAGTTTAACTTCCTCTAAAACTATATCGATACCA
The DNA here is from genome assembly GCA_030621995.1 of Psychrilyobacter sp. GTDB lineage: Bacteria > Fusobacteriota > Fusobacteriia > Fusobacteriales > Fusobacteriaceae > Psychrilyobacter. The sequence goes on along the minus strand of JAUXGP010000041.1, from coordinate 8,213 downwards.
GGTCTCAATTCACCATCTAAAAAGGCAAGGAATCCACCTCCCAGCCCTCCTGCAGCTCCAGCTCCAGGAACATCAGCGATATCTTTATTTAAAACTTTTTTTATAGTCTCAGAAAAGTCCTTTAACCCCCTGTCTAATTCTAAAATCATCTCCTCATCAGCACCTTTTTGCCTTCCATATACATGGGCAGCTCCATTTAATCCGTAAAATGGATTATCTACATCACAGGCGATTAAAAATTTAGACTCTTTAACTTCAGGCAGAAGTCCGGACAGGTCTATTTTTTTGATTTTAGACAGCTGTTTACCGCCATGTCCCAATTCTATATTATTTTCATCGTAAAACTTTACTCCAAGGGCTTTCATCATCCCTATCCCGCCGTCATTGGTAGCACTTCCGCCTATACCGATGAGAAATTCACGACATCCCTTGGTGATGGCATCCTTTATCATCTCCCCGGTACCGTAGGTTGTAGTTTCCATGGGATTTCTTTGATCAACAGGAACAAGAGGCAGTCCGGATGCTATGGCCATCTCTATCACAGCAGTTTTTTTATCTCCTAATATTCCGTATTTAGCCTTTACAGGAAGGAGTATCGGACTTGCAGCTGTAATCTCTACAAAATATCCTCCGGTTCCCTCAACTAAAGCTTCTATAGTTCCCTCTCCTCCATCGGCTACCGGAACTTTTATTATATCTGCATCTTTGTAGACTTTTTTTATCCCATCCTCTATCCTGTCAGCCAGTTCATTGGATGATAAACTCCCCTTAAAGGAATCTATTGCAATTAAAACTTTCATCGTTATACCTCCTAATGTCGTGATAAGTGTTTGTAAAAAGAACTTTCCACTCATTGTATGACACTTTATGAGTTATTATACTATATTTGTAGAAAAAGTCAATAGTTGTCTTACAATTTATTGTTTTGAAGTAATCAAGCCTTGTAAAGACTAGATTTTTCTTTTAAATTTTATCTAACATCCCGAGGATTCTTGTTGCTTTACTCGGGCGTAGATAATTTTATTAATTTTAAAGAAAATCAGAGGGGCTTGCCCGCCTTTGGCGGACAAACCCCTCGGTTTTAAAGATCTGCAGTAATGCGAAAATTCAGCTATAATTTGAAAAAAGAATTTGTTCAAACCAGGTGTTCGATTTCCTCAAATAGATTGAAACTGATAAATATACCTAAGATAATTAGGAGTATTCCAATGATTTTGGTATATTTTTGTGTGTGTTTCTTTTTTAATCGAAGAGGCAAGAAATTAAATAAAGTAACTGGTATTGTCAAGCCTATGATATAGGGTAAAATTATAAAAATTCTTAAATAAGAGTTTGTTTTGGCAATCAGGGGAACCATAGGAATAAAGATATGGGCAAAGGATTGAATCCATGAAAAAACAATGAAAATTCCCACTAAAACAGGATTTATTTTTTGAATCCTCTCTATAGAAAGCAAAAAGTGGGAATGTTTATGTTTTATAACCCCTAAAAACATAAGCCCAAAGAGGATAAACATACCGCCGATAATATAGTTAAATATCCTTTGGTGGAAGATATGAGTCAGAAGATCGGTAAAGAATAGAAATGAAAAATTAATAATAACCATTCCCAGGATACTCCCTAAAATAAATTTTTTCTTATCTTTAACCAAGACCAAGGCGGCGTAAAATGTAGTTATAGTCCCGATGAAACACGGATGGAAAAATCCTGAAACTCCCAAAGTAAAGGCAATAAAATAGATCATAAATACTCCTCCTAATTTTTTTAATTCTAAGATTATATACTGAAAATACTATGAAAGTCCTATATAGGTGAGATAATAACTTTATGGTTGAGATAAGATATAGTATAATAGTGAGGAGTAATTACTAATTGATAATGGAAAATTAAAAGAGAAAAAACTTAATCACAGAATTAATACGAATAAAATTGGTTACAGAGTTACACAGAGAAAAAACTCTATGAAACTATAAGTTAAATCTCTGTGAATCTCTGTGTAAAAAAAGGTTTTGAATTTATGCAGAGGAGGAATAAAATTTTATGAATAAAAGAGAAGATTATTTGAGCTGGGATGAATATTTTATGGGAATAGCAGTTTTGTCCGGGCAGAGAAGTAAAGATCCAAGTACCCAGGTAGGAGCCTGTATAATAAATGAGGATAAAAAAATTGTAGGAGCAGGATATAATGGTTTTCCCAAGGGATGTTCCGATGATGAATTTCCGTGGGGAAGGGACGGAGGATTTTTAGAGACTAAATACCCCTTTGTCATGCATGCAGAACAGAATGCTATTTTAAACAGTATAAAAAATTTAAAGAATTGCACTATATATGTAGGATTATTTCCGTGCCATGAGTGTGCTAAGTCAATAATTCAAAGTGGAATAACTAAGGTGGTCTACCTTTCGGATAAATATGCAGGTACAGATTCCAATAGAGCATCTAAGATGCTTTTGGACAGTGCAGGGGTAAAATATACTAAATTAATTCCGAGAAAAATGGAGATATGTATCTCTTTAGATGAAAATTTAATTTAATTTTAAGATCGGTAACCTATGTTACCGATTTTTTTCTTTTCTTACTGATATAATCAACTATAGAAATCACTCTTCCTTAGGGAAAGAGTCAATATAATAATATGGAGGAGATAATATGTCAATGTTTTGTTACCAATGTCAAGAAACTGCAGGAAATAAAGGATGTTCAGTAATGGGAGTTTGCGGGAAAAAACCTGAAACTTCTAACCTACAAGATTTGCTTATCTACACAGCTAAATCAATTGCAATCTTAAGAGAGGGAGTTGATTTAGAAACAAGAAAATCTTGCGGTAAAGCGGAAGAGATAGATTATTATTTAACAAATGCACTGTTTACCACTATTACAAATGCAAACTTTGATGATGAGGCTATCGCAGCACAAATCACAGAAGGAATGGCACTCAGAGATGAGATAAAGGCTAAATTCATAGAATTAGGAAGAACTCCCAAGAGATTAGCTGACCATGATGCATTAACTTTTACAGCAGCAACTATGGAAGAGATGCAGGCAAAGTCAACTTCAATAGGAGTACTATCAACTGAAAATGAAGATATAAGATCGCTCCGTGAGTTAACTATATATGGATTAAAGGGAATGGCAGCTTACTATGAGCATTCGGTAAACTTAGGATATAAAAATCAAGAGATTGTAATGTTCATGGAAAAGGCACTGGTTTCTACATTGGATGATACTTTAACAGTGGATGAATTAGTAGGGTTGGTATTAGAAACCGGTAAATTTGGTGTAGATGTAATGGCATTATTAGATGGTGCAAACACTGGCAGATTCGGAAATCCTGAATTAACTGAAGTAAACATTGGAACTAAATCAAATCCGGGAATATTAATATCCGGACATGATTTAAATGATATAGTGCAGTTATTGGAGCAGACAGAGGGAACTGGAGTAGATATCTATACTCATTCAGAGATGTTACCGGCTCATTACTACCCTGAGTTAAAGAAATATGACCACCTGGTAGGTAACTACGGAAATGCATGGTGGAAACAAAAAGAGGAGTTCGAATCATTCAACGGACCGATCTTATTCACAACTAACTGTATTGTACCGCCTAAGGCAGGAGCCTCATATGAAGGTAAGGTATTCACTACAAATGCAGCCGGATACCCAGGCTGGATGAATATAAAAGAAGATGAAAATGGAAAGAAAGATTTCTCTGAAATCATTGAAATAGCTAAAACTTGTGAAGCTCCTACAGAGATTGAGACAGGGACTATCGTAGGTGGATTTGCTCATGAGCAGGTATTTGCCCTTGCAGACAAAGTAGTAGACGCAGTAAAAACCGGAGCGATCAAGAAGTTCTTTGTAATGGCAGGTTGTGACGGAAGGATGAAATCAAGAGATTATTATACTGAATTTGCTGAGAAGTTGCCAAAGGATACAGTAATCTTAACAGCAGGTTGTGCAAAGTTTAGATACAATAAATTAGATTTAGGAGATATCGGCGGGATTCCTAGAGTATTGGATGCAGGGCAGTGTAATGATTCTTACTCTCTGGCTTTAATAGCTCTTAAATTAAAAGAAGTATTTGAATTAGAAGATATCAATGAATTGCCGATTGCATACAATATTGCATGGTATGAGCAAAAAGCAGTAATCGTATTATTAGCGCTATTACACTTAGGTGTGAAAAATATCCACTTAGGGCCAACATTACCGGCATTCCTATCACCGGCAGTAGTAAACGTATTAGTTGAAAACTTTGGTATAGCAGGAATCGGATCTGTAGATGACGATATCAAATTATTTATGGGTGAGTAAACTCCCCCTTATATCCCCCCTCTTTAATTAAAGAGGGGGGATATTTTTATGGGGAAATTCTTTAGTTCTTCACTAAACTTTCACAGAAATAAATTATAATGTTTATATAAAAGAAAAATAAAGAAGGGAGTGATTAAGATGATGCATGGATATGGTTTTGGAAGTTCGATGTTTATGGGAGGAGGGATTTTTATGTTTATATTTTGGATATTAATTGCAGTAGTAATAATTTCAATGTTTAGTGGCAGATTTACAGGAAATAGTTTTAAATCAGGAGTTGATCGGAAAGAAACACCCATGGATATATTGAAAAAAAGATATGCCAGGGGAGAGATAACAGAGAGTGAGTATAAAGATATGAAGGATAAATTGAGAGATTAAAAAAAATAATTAAAAAATTGAGTTGCAGTTAATTCTGCAGCTTTGTCTTATTTTTTCCTTAAAAAATAAAAAGGAATTAGGATTATATTCGGTATATATTCCAAGGATAGATTAATTTTTGATGGAGGGGATATAAGATGGCATGGGATAGACTAAAAAGATTTTTTGCAAAGGAAAAAGAACTGGCAAAGGAAGTCAAGGAGGAAGTAAAACATATCATTGTAAAAGATGAAAAAGTACCGATGTTTTGTTATCAATGTCAAGAAACGGCAAAGGGGACAGGCTGTACAGTAGTAGGAGTTTGCGGGAAACAGCCTGAAACAGCTAATCTGCAGGATCTGCTGATATATACTTTAAAAGGAATTTCAATCTTGAGGGAGGGACATCCATTAGAGCATAGAGATGACTGTGAGATCTGCAAGGGGGTAGATTATTTTATCGCTAATTCACTCTTCACTACAATTACAAATGCTAACTTTGATGATGAAGCTATAGCGGTGGAGATCAGAAAAGGACTTGAAATCAGAGAGGGATTAAAAGAGGGCGGCTGTGTACCTAAGAGATTAGCTGACCATGATGTACTTACATTTACAGTAGATACCATGGAAGAGATGCAGGCTAAGGCTCTCAGCATAGGAGTGTTGTCCACTGAAAATGAAGATATAAGATCCCTTAGAGAACTATCTGTCTATGGATTGAAGGGAATGGCTGCTTACTATGAGCATGCCAATAATTTAGGATATAAAAATAAAGAAATTGTAATGTTCATGGAAAAAGCACTGGCTTCCACATTGGATGATACTCTATCGGTAGATGACTTGGTGGCCTTGGTTTTAGAAACCGGAAAATACGGTGTAGAAGCAATGGCATTATTAGATAAAGCAAATTGCGGGACATTTGGAAATCCTGAGATAACAGAGGTCAATATAGGTGTAGGTGTTAATCCAGGAATCCTGGTATCCGGGCATGATCTCAATGACATAGTGCAGTTATTGGAGCAGACCGAAGGAACAGGTGTAGATATCTATACTCATTCGGAGATGCTGCCGACTCACTATTATCCAAAGTTAAAGAAATTCAAACACCTGGTAGGTAACTACGGGAATGCATGGTGGAAGCAAAAAGAGGAATTTGAATCTTTCAATGGACCGATTATCTTCACAACTAACTGTATCGTACCGCCGAAGGTAGGAGCATCCTATGACGGTAAGGTATTTACTACAAATGCAGCAGGATATCCAGGATGGGAAAGGATTGCAGTAAATGCAGATGGAACAAAAAATTTCTCTAAAGTAATTGAGATGGCCAAGACTTGTAAGGCTCCTATTCAGATTGAAGAGGGCGCTATCATAGGTGGATTTGCCCATGAGCAGGTATTTGCGTTAGCTGATAAAGTGGTGGATGCAGTAAAAACCGGAGCGATCAAAAAGTTCTTCGTAATGGCAGGCTGTGACGGAAGGATGAAATCTAGGGAATATTATACTGAATTTGCTGAAAAATTACCGAAAGATACAGTGATCTTAACAGCAGGTTGTGCAAAGTTTAGATACAATAAATTAAACTTAGGAGATATCGGCGGGATTCCCAGAGTATTGGATGCCGGTCAGTGTAACGATTCTTATTCATTAGCTCTTATAGCTCTTAAATTAAAGGAAGTATTTGAATTAGAGGATATAAATGAACTGCCAATTGCATATAATATTGCATGGTATGAGCAAAAAGCTGTAATTGTGTTATTGGCACTATTGCACCTGGGAGTAAAAAATATCCATTTAGGACCGACATTACCGGGATTCCTGTCACCGACAGTTGTAGACGTACTGGTTAAAAACTTTGGAATAGCAGGAATTGGATCTGTAGATGATGACATTAAATTATTTATGGGTGAGTAGGGACTAGTAATAGGGTAAATAAAAAGAGCGATTTTGTCGCTCTTTTTATTTACCCTATATCTCATACAACCTGCTGTATTTTTCGATTAGATAATCTACATAATATTTTGAATTAGGGGTTTCTCCAGTGGAGATCTCCATAATTTCATTGGGATCTTTTAATTTTCCATACTTATGGATATTCTCTCCTAAATACTCTTTGATTGCCTCTAATTTACCCTCTTTTAAGAGAGTATCTACATCTAATTTATTCTTCATTGTATTCATTATCTGAGAAGCGTTGGCACTCCCTAGAGCGTAAGATGGGAAATATCCAAAAAGTCCGGCAGCCCAGTGGACATCTTGCAGGACACCATCAGAGTCATTGGGAGGAGTTATTCCCAGATATTTTTTCATTCGTTCATTCCAAATTTTAGGCAGGTCACAAGGTTTTATCTTTCCTTCTATAAGTTCTTTTTCTATTTCGTATCTGAGCATAATATGTAATGAATAAGTCAGCTCATCTGCTTCTACCCTGATAAGGCTGGGTTCAACTTTATTGATAGCTCTATGGTATTCCTCTAAAGAAACATTGCTTAGAACGTCGGGAAAAGCTTCTTGTAATTTAGGATAGATAGGCTCCCAAAATTCTAAACTTCTGCCGACTAAATTTTCATATAATCTGGATTGAGATTCGTGGATTCCCATAGAGTTTCCGGTTCCTAATATAGTCTCCCAAATCTCCTCGCCTATATTTTGCTCATAGAGAGAATGACCAGTTTCGTGTAGAGTTCCAAATAATGAAGATTGCATGTCATCTATGGTGTACCTTGTGGTCATCCTAACATCATATTTATTCAATCCCATAGAGAATGGGTGAGCACTTTCTTTTAATAGTCCTCTATCAAAATCAAATCCTAAATATTTAGCTGCAAAGACAGAGAACTCTTTTTGTTTCTCTATATCGTAATCAACTTTTATAATTTTATCTGAGATGAAATCTTTCTTTTCATTTATTTTTAGAATAATTGGAACTAGTTGTTTCTTTAAAGAAGCAAAGAAAATATCCAGTGATTTTACAGTCATCCCGGGTTCATAATCATCTAATAAAGCATCGTACGGATGTTCTTTATATCCTTTATATTCCGCATATTTTTGTTTGTACTTAATTATTTTTTCTAAATAGGGTAAAAATAACGAAAAATCATTTTTCTCCCTGGCATCTGCCCAGATAGGCTGTGCTTTAGATATTAATTCACTATATTTCTTGTATTCCTCGAGAGGGATTTTTTTTATATTATCAATATCCTTTTTTATCTCTATCATAATTTTTTTATTGATCTCATCTAAGCTATCTAAATTTTCAAGTAAAAGATCTAAATTTTTATTGAACTCCTGATCGGTTAAGATCTTGTGAGATTCGCCACTATAAAATCCTAAAACTGTAGAAGCCCTCCTAATCCCTTCCTTAGGTGCTCCTGTTTCTAAATCCCAGTAAATAATCGATGATGCATAGTTGTAATTACTGAGTTCTTCTAACTTGTTGATTACATAATCCAATGCTTCCTGATGTTTCATTTTTATTTCCCCCTTGTGTTGACCTCATCTGTCCACCAGGACAGATGAGGTTAGTTATTTAATAT
>JAUXGP010000141.1 GCA_030621995.1 Psychrilyobacter sp. | reverse complement strand
CTCCGACTTGGCAAGTGTAATACCGTTAGAGGATACAAAAGGAGATATGGTTGTACAGGGTAGAGTAACAGATAGATTAGGTAGAGAAAGAACAGAAGTTGAATTTAATAGCATCTGGTTAAATGATAGAAATAAGTTAGATATAGAGTGGGAGAGAAATGATTATGAAGTTGGTACTGATGGATCATTTGCACAATTCGAGTTATATACTCAATTAGGAGATTCTGGAAGATTTGAATTATATACAGACTTCAAAGCATACAACAACGCAGGGACTGACTCAACTACAGGGTATGTAGATGTTATGCCTGCATTTATAATAGCTAGAAGTGAAAATGTTAGTTCACTAGTTAGACTAGGGGTAGGATTTGATCAAGGGCACACCCAAAATGGTGTAAATCAAACTAGGGTAGTAGGAGAATTTAAAAACAACTGGACTGTAAATGACTGGTTAGGATTAGAGGCAAATGCATATGCTTGGAATATGAACGATACCGGGTATAACAAGGTAGCGCTAGAGGCATACTGGCATACAAATCATGAACTAAAGAAGTTTGATAATGGTGTGACGATTACATTCTTAACAGAGGGAGGATTTGACCCTTATACATTTGCAGATAGAGAATATACAAAGCTTGAAGACGGTAAAGACGTGGGAACGGGTGATTATGATAGCTCAATGGATGAAGATTACTATTTCTACTTCCAACCAACTGTAAAGATCAATGTACCTATATCAGATGGAAAGTATAATGTATACATAGAACCTGGATACTATATGGACTGGACTGGTGGAACTGCAGTAAGCAGCTCATCGGATGAAGATAACGATGGAATGTTTATGAGAGTTGGATTCTCAACTAAATTCTAAAAAATAATATATTTGAGTATTTATTAAGCGCACTTTGAAAAAAGTGTGCTTTTTTAGTTCATTGAATGTGCTGATAAATAAAGTTTAATAAGTGAACGGTTTAATAAAACAACCATTGTGGAAGTTGGACATTTGAAGTAGACTTCTATCAAGCTAATCAGATTAATTAAATTTAATTAATTTTGGTTAGAGATTAAACTCAATTAATTTATTTGGGAAAAATTAAAATTATTTATTTTTAGGAGGAAACAAATGAACAAAAGAAGAATAGCTTTATTAGCTGGATTAATGACAATGGGAATGGTATCATTTGCAATGGATGACAATGCAGAAATGTTAACACAGGAGCAAAAGCCATTAAGTATTTTCAATATCAACGACAGAGTAAGATTTGATGAAAACAGATTAGAGATGAATGGTAACTTACATTTAAATGAAAATAACAGATTAGAAGTAAGATATAGAAGTTACTCTAACGTATCAGATACATTTGGTTCTGAAACAGGAGATGGAACAGGTAAAGGTACAACTACTGATAACACAGAATTAAGAATGAGATTACATACTCAAACATCTGTAGAGAATATGGAAGTTAGAACAGAGTTAAAGGTAAATACAACTGAAAAAAACAGCGATGGAGCTGAAGGAAACAAGCAATATTTCAGAGTGCAGCCTACTTACTACCTATATAATGCAAATGATTCATTTGCATTATTAAGAGCTGGATTCGGATATACTCATGGATTTGATGGAAGTGACGCTTACTCATTCACATCATCATCAGAAAACGTATATACTATAAATAACTACTTCTCAATAGAAGGAAACGTTTATTATGACTATACATTTGCTTCAAGTAGCAATAAAAAGCATAATGTAGATGTAGAGGCATATGCATATGCTAACTATCCACTATATGAAAGAAATGATGTAAAAGTATCAGCATTATTAGAGGGTGGAATGGACCCATATTCATTCGGAGCTAGACATTTTGATGATTTAACTGACGTAAGTGGAAGTAAAACAGAAGATGGGCATGAATCTTATGTATTCTATGCTGAGCCGTCAATAAAGGCTACTAAGACATTAAATGAAAATAATTCAGTTTACTTACAAGCTGGTTACTACATTGAAACTACAAGCAATAATGATAAAAAAGCTAGTGGAACTCAAACATTTAGTGGTTCATCAGACAAGTATAATGACACTGGATTCGTAAGAGTCGGGTTTACATCTGCATTCTAATTAAATTTATTATCAGCACCCCTGCAAAGGGGTGCTTTTTTTCTATTTTATTTAAGGCAGTCCGAGATTTTTTTAAAGAGATAAAAAATAAAAAAGGAATTCTCTGGATGATGGTGTAAATTATAAAAGATAAATTTATTGGGGACAAAAATTAAGAAATATTTATTTTGGAGGGAAAGAGATGAATATAAAAAAAATAGCTGTATTAGCTGGGTTGATGACAATGGGGATGGTATCTTTTGCAATGGAGGAGGGTGAAGCTGAGGTATTGAGGACGAAGGAACAAAAAGAATCAAGTATTTTTAACATCAATGACAGGGTAAGATTTAATGAAAATCAATTAGAGATGAATGGAAATTTACATTTAGATAAAAACAACAGATTAGAGATGAGACTTAGACATTACAGTGACGTAGGTTATGGAGATCTTAGAGATACCAGAGACAGTGGCAAAACTGCAGAGGACAGAACAGAGATGAGATTTAGATTACATACTCAAATAGATGTAGAAGATATGATAATCAGAACAGAGTTAAAGACAGATACATACGGTAGTAATGACGGTGTAAATAATTTTGGTGGAAATAAACAATATTTCAGAGTACAGCCGACATGGCACTTATTTACAGACGTTGAAGGATTAAGCTCCCACTTGAGGGCAGGTATAGCGTTTCAACATTATTCGCCAGATGCAGCATCTACAGAGAATTCTTATTTATTCACATCATCGTTTGAAAACTTCTATACAATAAATGATTATTTAGAAATCGAAGGAAATATCTACTATGACTATACTTTTGCTGGAAGTGGTACTGAAGATTATAACAGTGTAGACATAGAAGCCTATGCATATGCTAACTATCCATTGTATAATGCCGAGAATGGTATGAAACTAGAAGCATTGCTGGAGGGTGGGTTCGATCCGTATTCATTTGGGGCTAGACACTTTGGTGATTTGAATAACGTAAGTGGAAGTGGGGTAGAAGGACATGAAACGTATGTATTCTATGCAGAGCCGTCAATCCAGGTAAGTAAATCACTGGATGAAAATAATTCAGTTTATTTAAAAGGCGGATACTATGTAGAGAAAAATAATGAAAACTCAACTAGTGATGTAGACGATACAGCATTTATAAGATTTGGATATACAAGTAAGTTTTAATTGTGCCTGCTTAAAACACTCCTAATAAAGGGGTGTTTTTATTATATAACTGTGATTCATAAATAAAAACCAGTATTTTACCGTCATTAATCGGACTATATGTGTAAAAATAATAATAAATGTAAAAAAATAGAAGACTTTCTTGACATTTATTATAGAATGTATTAATATTATATGGAAACGATTCCAAGGTGTGGAGTGAGAATTTAATTATCGCAATATCTTTAAAAATTTGCGATATTAGTGATAAAAAAAATATTTAGAATTTATGCAGGATTCTATATATGGGGGGAATAAATATGTTTGAAAGAAGCAGTGGGATATTATTACACATCTCATCCTTAGGAGGAGATGGAGGGATAGGAACCTTTGGCAGGGAGGCCTATGAATTTGTTGATTTTTTAACAAAATCAGGGCAAAAATTATGGCAAATTTTACCCTTGGGGACAACCTCCTACGGGGATTCGCCGTATCAGTCTTTTTCAGCCTTTGCAGGCAATCCTTATTTTATCGATTTAGAAGAATTGATAGAGAGAGGGGGGCTGGACAGGCAGGAGGTGGAAGATACAGATTTAGGAGACAACAGGGAATATATAGACTATGAAAAATTATATATAAATAAACTAAAACTTTTAAAAAAAGCTTACTTAAATGAGGGAGAAAGGTTTTTAGAAGAGATAGAAAAATTTAAAGAAAAACATTTTTATTGGATAGATGATTACGCTCTATTTATGGCACTAAAAGATAAAAATAATGGAACAGAGTGGACAAAATGGGTGAAGGAAGAAAAGTTTGCCCATATCAACACCTTAAAAAAATATAGGATAGAACTTAAAAGTGAGATAGATTATTATATCTATCTGCAGTATCTGTTCTATACCCAGTGGGCAAGGCTGAAAAAATATGCCAATGAGAATGAGGTAAAGATAGTGGGAGATCTGCCTATATTTATATCCGGTGACAGTGTAGATGCCTGGTTAAAAACAGAATTATTTTTATTTGACGAGAAAAAAAATATAAAGGTTGTGGCAGGCTGCCCGCCAGATGCCTTTAGCAGTACAGGACAGCTGTGGGGAAATCCGCTATATAATTGGAAGATTATGAGGAGGAGAGGGTACTCGTGGTGGATTGAGAGGATGAGAGCAGCATTTGAACTATATGATATGGTAAGGATAGACCACTTTAGGGGATTTGAATCCTATTGGGAGATACCGGCAAATGCTCCTACTGCCAGACCCGGGAAATGGGTAAAGGGACCAGGAATAGAGGTGTTTAAAGCTATAAAGAATGGATTAGGGGATCTGCCTATCATTGCTGAAGATCTGGGTTTTTTAACTAAGGGGGTAAGAAAACTTCTAAAAGACAGTGGGTATCCAGGAATGAAAATATTGGAATTTGCCTTTGATTCAAGGGAAGAGAGTGACTACCTGCCCCATAAATATCCTGAAAATTCAGTGGCTTATACAGGAACCCATGACAACGAAACTGTGGTAGGCTGGTATGAAAATGTAGTAAAAGATGACAGGGAACATGCCAAAAAATATTTGACAAAATACTTAAAGTTAAAAAAGTTTGAGTCTGAAAAAATAAACGATATATTCATAGAGGCTATCTGGAAATCCAATTCTGACATAGTTGTAGCACAGATGCAGGATTTTTTGGGACTGGATAACAGAGCCAGGATGAATATACCGTCAACATTAGGAGATAATTGGAAATGGAGATTAAAAGGTGATGAACTCACCGATGAATTGGCCGAAAAAATAAAGGAAATAACAGTTAAATATAGTAGATAGGATAAGTATCAATGATAACGAATTTTTGACACAGATTACACAAATTAAAAAGGATTAACACAAATAATTTTATAAAACTTAGACGCAGACTTTAAACGACTCTAAAAAAGG
>JAUXGP010000004.1 GCA_030621995.1 Psychrilyobacter sp. | reverse complement strand
GACGGCGGCATAGACATAATCTGTGTGGGAAGATCTACTACTCCTACCATCATTCCTAAAACAGTAGTGGTGATCATACCTATCAACATTCCACCCTTTACTCCTCGAAGCTCCAGCAGAGCTGACACCATAATTCCTATCACTCCTAAAACAACTGTAGGAGTAAATTTCCCCAGTGATACAAATGTTGACGGATTTGCTACAATCAATCCCATGCTTTTTAAACCTATAAAAGCTATAAAGAGTCCAATTCCTGCTGTAGAAGCTATCTTTAATTCCACTGGAATTGCCTGTGCTATCCTCTCTCTTATTCCGCCAATAGACATAATTAAAAAGAATAATCCCGATATAAATACAACTCCCAATGCCGTTTCCCAAGGAATCCCCTTTCCAATAACTAATGTATAGGTAAAAAATGCATTAAGTCCCATCCCGGGAGCTAATCCCAATGGTGCATTTGCCCAAAAGGCTGCTATCAAACTACCAATTGCAGCACTTAAACATGTAATGGTTATAAGGGCTCCCTTATCCATCCCTGTATCTGCCATTATGGAAGGATTTACAAATATAATATACGACATAGTCATAAATGTAGTGATTCCTCCTATGACTTCTTGCTTTACACTCGTCTCCCTCTCGGTCAACTTAAACATTCTTTCCAGCATCTTATTCCTCACGTCCTTAAATTTTTAATAGATAGAGTTTAATAATTTTATAGTTTCTTCAACTAAAAAAGGTTCTGTTTTCCATAGTTTCAGAAAAACAGAACCTTTATATATATATTAAAATATTAGGTATCTATCTTCTTATAGTCAGCTGTTTAAGGTAGCTGGTAGAAACTTTTCGCCATATCCGAAATTTATATAAGTTTTTTTATTTAGAAGATTATATCATTTTTTTCATAATATTACAAAAACTTATCTAAAATTGCTTCTCTTTTAAAAATATTTAGAAAATTTATGGTATAATTATGACAAATTTAGCCACGAATGACACCGAGATTCACTAAAAAGACTAAAGTGCGAATAATACAAATAAATGCTAATTAAGAAAAGGTTAATTTTAATAGAGAGAAATATTTTATTCGTGATTATTCGTGACCTTAGCGATTAAAAATATTTTGCCAGAGGCAGGAGGTAAAGTTATGAAAATATTAGTAACAGGAGGAGCCGGGTATATCGGTTCCCATACAGTGATAGAATTACTCAAGGAAAACTATGAGGTAGTTATCGTAGACAATTTTTCCAACAGTAATCCAAAGGTTTTAGACAGAATAAGAGAGATTACAGGTAAGGAATTTAAGTTTTATGAAGCAGACCTGTTGGATAAGGAAAATTTAGACAGAGTGTTTATAGAGAATAAGATAGATGCCGTGATTCACTTTGCAGGATATAAGGCTGTCGGAGAATCAGTAGCAAAACCTATTGAATATTATCATAACAATCTAACCAGTACATTTGTTCTATGTGAAATAATGAAGAATCATCGTGTTAAGAAGATAGTATTCAGTTCTTCTGCAACTGTATATGGATTAAACAATACCTCTCCATTATTAGAAACTATGCCGCTCAGTGCTACAAATCCATATGGAAGCACAAAACTTATGATAGAACAGATCCTAAACGACCTGTATATCTCCGATGATCAGTGGGGGATTGCCCTGCTGAGATACTTCAATCCCATTGGAGCTCATGAAAGCGGCAGGATCGGGGAAAATCCAAATGGTATTCCAAATAACTTAATGCCGTATATCACCCAGGTAGCTGTAGGAAAAAGAGAAAAATTAAGTATCTTTGGATCGGACTACGATACCCATGACGGGACTGGAGTACGTGACTATATCCATGTAACAGATTTGGCTGTTGGTCATATCAAAGCACTGGAAAGATTTAAAGATAAAACTGGAGTAGAAGCGTATAACTTAGGAACCGGAGATGGAGTCAGTGTCCTGGATCTGGTGAATGCATTTATGAAAGTAAATGATGTAAAGATCCCATATGAATTAGCAGGCAGAAGAGCCGGGGATGTAGCCACTTGTTATGCCAACTCTGAAAAAGCTTTAAAGGAATTAAATTGGAAAACTGAAAAAAGTCTGGAAGATATGTGCAGGGATTCATGGAAATGGCAGTCCAATAACCCAAAGGGATATTAAAATGAAAATATTTGTTATTTCAGATATACATGGTTCAATATACTATTTAGATAAGGCATTGGAATGTTTTAAAAGGGAGGAGGCGAATTATATCCTGATATTAGGAGATATCCTCTATCACGGCCCGCGTAATCCCCTTCCCAAAGATTACAATCCTAAATTGGTAGCTGAAAAATTGAACCTATATAAGGAGAAGATCATAGCTCTCAGGGGAAACTGTGACAGTGAGGTGGACCAAATGCTTTTAGAGTTCCCTATTATGAGTGATTTTACTAATCTATTTTTAGGGGATAAACGTATTTTTGCTACCCATGGTCATTTATTTACAGAGGAAAAACTTCCCATAGCTGAGGGAGACATCACAATCTCTGGCCACACCCACCTGCCATTGGCAGAAAAAGAAGATATCTATATATTTAACCCGGGATCTATTGCCCTTCCAAAAGGTGGTAATCCTAACTCCTACGGAATTTTAACTTCTTCCTCTTGGGAGATTAAAGATCTGGATGGCAAGACTTTTAAATCCATAGTATATTAAAAAAAATCCCAAAATAGTAATCTACTATTTAAAGGGATTTTTTTTAATTCATATCATTATCTTCGTCTTCATCTTTAGTTTCAATACTGTCGGTGTATTTTCGATCTTTCAGTATATAGTATACCAAGGTCAGTATCAGCTTAGCACCATTATCTGTTATTTTTTTTAATATCCCATGTTTCTCAGTAGCGACCAGATGAAGTTTATATCCGGATTCTAAAATTTTAAGAACATATTTATCATCTTCTTCATAGGGTGTAAATACCAGCAGTGCTGCCAAATAAAATATTATAATAGCTAATACTACCAACAATAGTGTAATATACATCATCACAATCACCTCCTAATTCTTATATTATATATATACTATATTCTTCCCGCTTTTCCTATAAATTCAAAAAATTATTTCTGTATTATTCCTATAACAGAACCGTTATTGTACTTTATTCGAACAACTTCTCTATCTATAATATTACTCATACAGAGGGAACTGGATCTGGGAATATCAACCCTGTCTAAACCATAACTAAATCCTTCCAATGTCAGTGCTTCTATTGGAGTAAGAGGGATAAAGGAGATAGTTTTGCCCCTTTGATTCTGAATTTCCATATCTTTTTTTACCCAAAATATCATCTCATTCTCATCTTCATAGGTGATATTTTGATATTTTTCCAAGAGGTTGAGGTTGGTTAAAAAATGATCTGTCCGTCCTCCCAACCCTCCTAAAATTATAACATTTTCATACTTAGTTGTCACTTCCTCTAAGATTAATTCTCCATCTGTAAAATTTTTAGATGCAGAAAATTTCTCAAATTTTACTCCTAAGTTTTTATAATGGGACCTTACCTCTTCTGAGATAGAATCCAGATCTCCCAATATCAATTCAGGAGTCGTTCCTAGATTATAGGCATGATCTGCCCCTCCATCTGCACAATATATATCATACTCACTGTATTTTATACCACTATAGTAGTCCGCTTTTAAATTAAGCCTGCCACTTAAAAATATAATTGCTTTTTTTTTCATAAGTTTACTCCTTTTTTTACTCTTTTTTATCTTTTATCGGTATTTACCTCTATAAATATCGGAAGGTGATCGGATATTACCTTCCTTATCTCCCTGTGGTTGCTGTCTGTAAAATCCACTACTCCGCTTTTTCCCGTATACCAGTCTTTCATATATTTATAGGAATAGAAAAAATTATCATAACTAGATACCAAACCACTCTTACCTATGGTGGTTTTAAGACTTGTATCGATGGCATAGGCAATCTCATCAGGATGATTCATCAGAGGCACAAAAGCTTCATCATGGGCAGGCAGATTAAAGTCTCCTCCGATTATAACTATATCATCCCTGGCCTTAAAATAATCATACACATCCACCATCTGCAGTGCTTCTAACTGCCTCTCGGTTTTCTTCTCTCCAAATATCGAGTGCACCAAAATATAGGTAAATTTAAAATCTCCTATTTGAAATTTAGCTCCATACGGCTCCCTCATAAAGTTTTTCCCGCTGTCTTTTTCTGGGTAAAATTCACCTTTTTTTAGAAGTTTTACCCTGTCTGTTCTGTAGATATATGCAAAATATTCCCGGTATTTCTTGCTCCCCACCGCATAGGGAGAGATATGATATCTCCACTCTACCCCGGTTTGAGCCTTCAGTTCATTGATCAGTTTTTTAACCTCGTCTTTTTTCATAACTTCTTGGATTCCAGTCAGATCAAAAAGAGATATGATACTGGCCAGCCCTTCTATTTTTTCCTGTCTATGATCACTTTTCCATCCTAGATGCAGGGTATTAAAGCTGGCAATATTCGCTGTTTCCCCAAAGGCATATATAGTTATCAGAGTAAAAATTATTAACCATTTAAATATTCTTTTCAAAGTTACACCCCCTTATTTCACCCTCTCTTTCAGGCACTCTCACCCTTGATATCGTAAATCGAGAGAAAGAAGTATATCTATTTGACTTTGTCTCTCCCTACGAGGGAGAGACATAAGGAGGAGAGGGTCTAAGAACTTCTGTTAAAAAAAGCCTAGAAAAATTAATTTTTCTAGACTTAAAATTTCTTACTTAGCTCTTTCTACGTATTTCCCTGTTCTTGTATCTATTCTGATTAATTCATCCATCTCGATAAATAATGGAACCATCAATTCATAACCAGTTTCAATTGTAGCAGGTTTCAACGCCTTTCCTGTAGTATCACCTTTTAATCCAGGCTCTGTATAAGTCACCTTGAATACCATGTGATTTTCCAATTCTACTCCTACCGGTCTTCCTTCATAGAATAAGATATCGATGATAACTTCTTCCTTCAGGTAGTTTACAGCACCATCCAGATCTTCTTTTTGTAATCCAATCTGCTCAAATGTTTCTTGATTCATGAAGTTGTATTCTCCACCATCTTCATATAAAAATTGCATAGACTGCTTATCTAACATGATGTCATTCATCATATCAGATGCTTTTACTGTAGTTTCATTTACCCTTCCACTGATAAGGTCTTTTACTTTAAATGTAATTTCCGGTGCTCTTTGTCTCTTTCCAGATGTTGATTGGAATCTCTCTGCCTTTAATATTAAAAATGGTACTCCATTATCTTCAAATGTACTTCCTGCTCTTAATTTATCTGCTGATTTCATTCTTATTCCTCCATATTATTTTATCTTTTTTTCTGCCAGCTAATCTTTTCAGATTCTCATTTTTAATTAATTATACAATAATTCAGGAGAATCTTCAAGAAAAATAAGGCTTATTTATGCCTTTCATGAAAGGTTATCAGATCGTATATATCTTTTTTTATATAGGGACTTCCCACCTTTTTTTGAACCTTTTTCCACAAATCTTTAAATTTTTCAAAATTCATCCTCTTTATAGTTGTAATCGATTCCTTTAAATATTTTATATCTGCCTTGGTCATTCCCATTCCTTGGAGAAGATTTTTTTTGACCTTATAATAATTTTCATTATCTAATTCAAGACCATTATAGTAAAATCCTAAAAATTCATCGGACAAGTTTTTTTCCTGATAGATTACTCTCCTAACCTCAGTAGCTATATAATCAAGGCTCAATTCTTTTTTTATCTGCCCCCTGTCTTCACCTTCAAAACTAAAAAAGGGTAAAAACACCTGGTACATATGATAACTTCTCATGGATTTAGTAAATGCATACATTTTTTTCAGCAGGGGGTGTAATTTTTCATCTGATCTAACCAAACCTTTATTTACTGCATATGTACTCCCTAAGTGGCTATAGAGTGTAATTGTAAAGTCTTCAGAATGAACAAAATTAATTATGTGTTCATCATACCTATTATTTTTTTTAAATTTCTTAATAAATTTTCTAGCCCTGATCAATTCCTCATAGATCCTGTCTTCGTTAAAAAAATCATCCATAAAAACCTTGGGACTTATTATCAATTCATTTTTTTGTTCCTCTTTTTTATTAAAAAAAGGCAAGAGAGGTTTATTGTTTACTGTAAATAAATATTCTAATTTTTTTTCGATATCTTCATTTAATTCCAGTTTAAAATCCATTTTAGATATCTTTTTTATACTCTCTTTATCTTTGATATAGTTATTTTTTTTCAAAAGTTTTACAAGATAACTATAATAATAATCTTTTACTTTTTTATAGGTAGCTTCATTGTTTTTTAAAGAAGGATACTTCCTCTCTGCTATAGAATCAAACTCTAAAAAGTCTTCTAAACTTAAGATCCCCACTTTATTGATTCCAATAGCATTCCATGTATAGACCTTTGGGATCCCATAATTTTCTAAATCAGAGATCAATGCAACATATTGAGCTATTCCGCCACCCAGCGAGTGCCCGGTCAAAGCTATACTTTCGTGTTCTATCTCCAAAATTTCTTTATAAAATTCCACTCCCTGTTCCAGCTGTTTTGGTTTTTTATCCACACCTATGAGGAGATCTGTTTCTATAAAATCTTTATATGCTTCTCCAAATGAGCTTACTTCTGTACCCCTGTAGGAGATAACTATCTGTCCATTTTTTTCAAAAGCTATAGCATAGAAGCCTGTTTTTTCTGTCCCCTGTTTATAGGTATCATTCATTATGCCTATAACTTTCCATTCACATAAAAAAGTATGAAATGTTTCCTCAAATATCTCACTTCCCCCATAGGACCAAACCTCATTGGGAAAAGAAAGCAGTCTTTTTTTAGACTCACTGTTTAAAAACAAGATTTCTTCCAAGAAAAAACCTATATCCTCCTCTTCAAAATCGCCATAAGAAAGACCACTGAGAACTAAATAATCTAATTCTGTTATCATAATTTTACCGCCTTAAAATATCAATTTTAATAAAATATAAGTAACAAATGTTCCTAAAATACTCCCTGCAAGGACCTCTTTGGGGGAATGAATCCGCCCCTCTATCCTGGACTGAGCCACTAAAAGAGCTATTCCAAAAGTTAATATCGTCACCACTATATTTTCTGTGGCATAGGAGACTCCTATCCACAATCCAAAAGCCAGAGCAGAGTGTCCGCTCGGCATTCCGCCGTGCAATAACTTTCCTTTTTTATAGTATGATTTTATTATGAAAACTCCTACCACAACTATAAATAATACAAGTAAAACAGTGTCCACATAGGAGGATTTTAACAGTTTAAAAATCTCATAGGTATCCTGCTTAATTTTTTTACTGAAAATTATATAACCTATAACCAAGGCATTGAGAGATACTACAAGAACCGCTCCTGCTGCTACATCTTTTGCTTTTTTAGCTAACGGATGATATCTGGTAGTACTTATATCTACCGATGCCTCTATGGCCGTATTCATAAGCTCAGCAAAGAAAACCAAGGAGATAGCAAAGGATAGACTTTTTAAATCCGATCCTGTCACACCAAACATAAGGCTCAATATAGCCACCAATATAGCAGCAAATATATGAACTCTCATATTTCGTTCAGTTTTTATGGCTGTAACTATCCCTTCCAGGGCATAATTTATACTTTCACTGAATTTACCATTTTTAGTTATTTTTTTTGTCATAAAACCACCCCAAATCGCCTATGGCGAAACTTAAAACTAATAAAGGTTTTAAAAGATAAATTTAAAAGCTTTTTCTGACACAGATTTCACAGATTTTAAGATTCTGATTTTTTTTTTAGTTATTAGTTTTAAATATCTCTACTGTATCCATGTTTTTCTAAGATCTCTTCCTCTTTTTTTCTCATTACCTTCTTATCCTCGTCCTCAATATGGTCATATCCCAATAGGTGCAGGATACCATGAGTTAAGACATAGTAAAATTCCCTTTTAAAATTATGGTTATAGTCGCTGGCCTGCTCCTCCACCCTCTCCAAAGATATCACTATATCCCCTAGAGTCAAATAAGGCCCCAACTGAAAATCATCCTCATTATCTAAATAAGCAAATGAAATTACATCTGTAGGCTGATCTTTCCCCCTGTAATCTCTGTTCACTATCTGTATATTTTCGTTATTTGTTAATAAGAGCGACATATACACATCTCTCTCACTGCTGTACTCGTCCTCTATGACCGTTTTTATATAGTCTTCTACAGTTTCCACATCTATAAATTCATCATAACCTTCTATTCCCTTAGTTAATTCTACTGTTATATTCATACTTTCATCATCCTTTTTTATAACTCATCCTTTTTATAGTTGCCCTTTATAAAAGGGTAACTAAAGCTTAACTTTAAAGCTATAGTTTGCTCTTTTATAAAGAGTAAACGACAACAAGAAAAGAGTTAGTTTAATTTTTTCACTATTTCTGCCCCGGATATTTTATCCTCACATGGTGTATACTCATGAGTATCTTTGTAAAACTTTGAATTATAATTTCAATCTCTTTAAATGTAAGATCCGCATCTGAAAGCTGCTGCTCCTCCACCTTTGAACCTATAATTTTCCGCAGCATCTTTTCTATTGTTACCGGTGTTTTTTCATCCAGTGATCTCACCGCTGCCTCGATGGAATCTGCCAGCATTATTACTGCCGACTCCTTACTCCTCGGCTTTGGTCCGCTGTATCTAAAATCACTTTCTTCTAGATGCGGATTGCTTTGCTTTGCTTTATTATAAAAATAAGCCAGCAAAGTCGTCCCCTGATGTTCATACATAATATCCCTTATTTCCTTAGGCAGGTTGTATTCCCTTCCCATCTCATCTCCGTCTTTAGTATGGGACGTTATTATGAGAGTACTCAAACTAGGACTCAGGTTATTATGTGGATTTACTCCATCGGCTTGGTTCTCTACATAAAACTGCGGTCTTTTCATCTTTCCTATATCATGATAATAAGATGCTACTCTGGCCAATACATGGTTACCGCCTATGGCTTCTGTAGCTTGTTCCGACAGAGTAGCCACCATCATGGAGTGATGAAATGTCCCGGGAGCACTTACCGATAATCGTCTGAGCAGGGGTTGGGACAGATCCCCTAATTCCAGCAGTTTTATATCTGTCAAAATATTAAATGTCCTTTCAAAATATGGGAGGAGAGCTATGGTTAACATTCCCGAAAAAGCTCCTGACAAAAACAATACCCCACTCTTAATGAGACTGTCTACAAATTCTATATTCATACCAACTGCCATGGTTAACACTATAAACACCTTGGTCATCCCTATATATATACCTGTATTTATAATATTAGTTCTATTTTTTATTTTTGTAATTAAATACAGTGAAATTATCAAACTAAAGATCTCTATAACTAAATATTCTATACTAAATCCATTTAATGGGATAGCATAGAGGATCAAAAATCCACCTATAATTAAACTAGTCTTGATATTTACTAATATTCCTAAAAGGATAAACACAGTTTCTATAGGCAGGATATATTTCCAATTTGGATCTATAACCCTCGAAGATATAATCCCCACAGCAAGGGACAGCATTATAGCACTATAATAACTTTTTTTTCTTATTTCATTAAACATAAATTTAGTACAAATATTTTTAAATATTATGGATAATATAAATAAATAAATAAGCGTTCCCATAAATTTTATTACCTTACTGGTTCTTCCATAAAGTCCTGCATTTTTTAATATGACCACCTTACTCTCTGAAACAACTTCACCTTTTTTCAATATTATCGATCCAGCTTTTATACGGACCGATACATTTTTAACCTGTTCGATCTTTTCATTGAGCAGTTCTTCTGTTTTCTCACTGTCTAAGATATAGTTTGGTTTAATAAAAGCTCTCACAAAACTTTCTTCATAAAAATCCAGATCCTCTATCATTTCAAATAAATTATTCAGCCTCAATACATTTCCGTCTTTTTTTACTCCCTGCTTATACAAAGTTTTTATATCCCTTAAATACTTATCTTTTAAGTCATCCAATTCATCATTTGATTTTTCGTATAAATATATAAAAAGTTTAGATGAAATTTCTATGTTAAAACTATTATTTATCTTTGAATAAGCCAGGTCTGAATCTAAATTTTTATTCTTTTTTATTTGTTCAAAAAAATTCTCTATCCTCAGTATGGTCTGTCTCTCTACATTGTCTACACTTATATATTCCTTCCGAGAGTTTTCCAGTATCTCAGAAATTATCCTTTCTTTAGCAGCTCTGTCATTATATATTATATCTGTAGGAGCAATTACATCCCTTCTAGCCACATCCCCTAATTTTAAATGACCATTACTAAATAAATATGTATTTGCACTGATTACAGTTATCACCAAAATTAAGATCAGATACACTACCTTTTCATTGACCACTTCTTTTGCGGACAACTCCATATCTTTAGTTTCTTTTTGTATTTTTTCTTTTTTCTCAAATCCAATTGTCAACCTTCTACCAAAAAGCTCAATTTTTTTCATAATTTGCCTCCAATATCAGTCTATATGATATCATCTTTGTTTTTTATATGGATATTTCTTGTTGGAATCGAGTCTATAAATAGACTTCCATATCGTTTTTTTATAATTCTATTATCTAAAATTGTTATTACACCCCTGTCATCACAGCTCCTGATAAGCCTGCCTATTCCCTGTTTAAATTTGATTATTGATTCAGGTATTTGGTACTCCATAAAGGCATTTTTCCCCTCATCATTCAGGTTTTCTATGATAGCTTCTACTACAGGATCACTGGGCACTTTAAATGGCAGCTTTACTATGATTACAGAGCTGAGTTTCTCTCCTTTCACATCTACCCCTTCCCAAAATGATGCCGTTCCAAAGAGTACAGGTTTACTGCTTTTTTTATACATATCTACCAGTTGATTTCTCGGTGCCTGCCCCTGGATAAACAATTCATACCCCTCATCTTCCAGCCTGTCCTTTAACATAAAGTACAGATAATTCAATGTAGAATATGAGGTGAACAATAAAAATGTATTCCCCTTTGTCCTCTTTATAAGTTTTTCTACAAAATCCTTCACCCCGTCTAAAAAACCACGATCTGTAGGAGACGGCAGGTCTTTTGGAATATATACTTTCATCTGCCTGTCATAATCAAAGGGTGAATCAATTATCTTTTCCAGGACTTCCTCATGGAGTCCTATGGATTTTTTAAAATATTTAAAACTGCCGTTAATTGCTATAGTTGCAGATGTAAACACCATATGTTCTAAGTTAGAATATAAATTTTCATCCAGTTCATCACTTATTTTTAACGGTGTCGCCACAAATTTTACATTACTTTTTTTTTGATTTAAAGATATCCAGTAGATAAAGTTTTTATCGTCCATCTCCTTTATGAAATTATAATTAGAAAAATACGTTTCCAGTCTCTCAGTGTATTTTGTAAAATCACTTATTATTCCTGTTTCGTCATCGATATCTTTTATCACACGAGTTAAGCTCTTCAGCCTTCTCATATAGGCATTGTAAGTTAAGAGCATCTCCTCTTCCAATTCCTTCAATGTCTTCCAATGTTCCCAGTGTTTTAATTCTTCCTTTCGCAGACGAAGACTGATATTTCCCTGAGACTGCCCTGCAAAGGCTTCTATAACCTTTAGGTAGTATTCATTCCCACGGTTAGCCAGATCTATATGCCGGGATATCAATTCCTCTATGATCTCTTTTTTTATAGAGTCATACCCCTTATATTTTATATTTCTCAAATAATTTAATAAACCTGTATATTTACTGGAATCTTTTTTCTTTCCCATATGATGGATATTGTTCATAGTCTTATTAAATGAATATTTAGATGCCTCATAGGAAAAATAATCCCTGGCTACATTTTCTATATTATGAGCTTCATCAAATACTACCAGATCATAGTCTGGAAATATGGAATAATCTGTATTAAATCCCACTTCCTTTCGAATGGAAAGGTCGGCAAAAAACATATGGTGATTGGTGATCAAAACATCAGCTTTTTTCTTTTCCTCCCTGGATTTTAAAAAGAAACAGTCCTCCTTGAAGGCACACTTACTCCCTGCACAGATGTCTGTCTCACTCATAAATTGCTCCCAGACTATATAATCCACCTCAAACGGGAGTTCTCCCTTATCTCCATGTTCAGTGGATTTAAACCACTTCAATACATAACTCACCTGGTCTTTTTGAGAGCTGCTCATATCATCAATCTCCGAGCTTCCACCGATACCTATATTGGCTGCCTTTCTATTGCACAGGTAGTTTCCCCTGCCTTTGACCAAAACATAGGTAAATTTTTCAGGCAATAATTTTTTAACTATGGGGATATCCTTGTGGAGGAGCTGCTCCTGCAAGTTTATAGTATTCGTTGTAATTATTACTTTTTTTTCATTTTTTACAGCCCACTCTATACTTGGTATTAAATAGGCAAGGGTTTTACCTGTTCCCGTCCCCGCTTCTACTACAACCTTAGTTTTATTGTTGAGTCCCTCCTCGATATGTTCAGCCATATGAAATTGTTCTTCTCTATACTCAAAACCCTTAAATATTCCTGCCAAAAGACCTTTTTTCTCAAAGTACGGTCCTACATCTATCTTTTGAATCTCTGTTTTATTTATCTCTACCATGACATAGATATCATCTACGGCATTATTTACAATATATGAGGCTCCGTCTTTTTGATCGGAATACATAGATGCCACAGCTACATCTGCATCGGATGGGTATAGATACCCCGAAGGATGGTTGTGAATTATTACTTCTCTTTTTTTCACCCTCTTGAGGAGAGCCGGTACCGATCCTTTATTCCCTCTGGCAATCACCTCTATCTCATCTACTACCCCGTCATTATTTGGGATGCCACGAAAAAACACCTCATTTCCATGGGCGTTCTCAATCTCTTCTTTCATCTTTTCTATTATTTCTTCTGAAATTTTTTCTAATATCATTATTTATTCACCTTCTATTCTCCTATTATACCACAAAATAAAAGAAACGTGACTAACCAAAAAAAAGAGGCGATGCCTCTTTTCTAGTTGAAAATGTATAGTTTAAAGTTTTACTTATAGACAACCTTTAATCTCTCATTTACTTTATATACAGGGGCTCTAAAAATTCAAAACCTTTATTTTTCCCCTTGACAGCTTCTATCATAAAAAGTTTAGAAACTTTGGTAGTTTCACTGAATATATTTTGTATCCTCTTTGGATAAAATCCAGATTGAGACAGATTATTTAATAGTTCTACCATCCTCTCACTTCTGTATATCAATGTCAGACTGCCTCCTGGCTTTAGAGGTCTCCTACTCTGATCTATCAGCTCCTCCAAATTTAAAGTTATCTCATGCCTGGAGATCGCCTTCATAGAGCGGGAATTCACCTTCCCATGGGAACTCTTCATATAGGGGGGATTACTCACTATATAGTCGTAAGTGTTCCCTCTATTTAACTTTTTTATATCTATATTCAGTACCTCTATCTTTTCCAGAAGATTATTTTTTTCCACACTTCTTTTAGCCATACCTGCCATCTCTTCTTGGATCTCTACCGATGTGATCTTATCTATTTTTGGATCTCTAGACAGGATTAGGGAGATTATCCCCGTTCCTGTACCTATATCCAATAAGTTTCCGCTCTTAGCAGGGGTAAAAAACTCCGCTACCATGACAGCATCTTCTCCAAATCTAAATCCATCTTTTTTCTGTAAAATAACCATCCCGTGATCCAGGGGTTCTAAATTTTCATCTGCTCTCATTATTTTGCTTCCAATCCTTTCGCAGCGGCTTCTTCAGGTGTTTTTTTCTTGGATTTATGCTGTTTTCTGGCTTCTTTTTTATCAAAACTTACCTCATCCAAGTTCAACCTCATCCTGCCCTTCCCCTCTACATCTACATACAGATATTCATTCAATGGATTTATCCCAACGACTCTGCCTTTGGTATTTTCCACCCTTACCGTCTGACCCATACTCGGGCATTTTAATAGAGCATCGGCATATTGCTGATATTCATATTTAATACAGCAAAGCAGTCTGCCGCAGGCTCCGGAAATTTTTGAAGGATTTATTACCAGCCCTTGATCCCTTGCCATCTTGATGAGGACTGAGTCAAATTTGTTGATATAAACTCTGCAGCAAAGTTCCTTCCCGCAGATCCCCAAACTCCCTAGTATCCTGGCTTCATCTCTCACACCTATTTGACGCAGTTCAATCCTGAGTTTAAATATAGTAGCTAACTCCTTTACCAAGTTTCTAAAATCTATCCTGCCCTCTGCCGTGAAGTAGAAGATTAATTTTGATTTATCAAAGGTAAACTCTGTAGCCACTAATTTCATAGGCAGATCATGTTTTTTTATCTTTTCTTTCCCTATAGCATTAGCTTTTTCTGCCTCTGCTTTAAGAATTTCAAATTGCTGGTTGTCCTCTGTTGTAGCCTTTCTGATTACTGGTTTCAATGGCAGCACCAAAGAGTCCTCCTCCATCATTTTAGGAGCCATATATACTAAACCTATCTCCTTACCCCTGGCAGTATCCACTATAACTCTGTCTCCAATTATATAATCAACATCATCCACTACCTCAAAATAATATCTTTTTCTGGTTATTTCAAACATGATTCCTAAGATCTTATATTGTTTTTTTTGCTTTTTTTTCTCATCCTTTGCCGCTTTATTTTCAGCTTCCCATTCTTCATCTAAGATTTCTCTATTCAATTCATCTTTGGCTGCCTTCTTTTTCACACAGTTTTCATCACAAGGTTCTGTCCCACACACAGCAGGAGCTGGCATAGCTAAGTCTTGTTCTCCAACTTTTTCTTCCTTCCCTATTCTTTCTGGTTTTATTATTTCTTTTTTTATAACTTCTGATTTACCCTTTGTCTCATTTTTTTTAGGAATTTCTTTACTCTCTACTTCATTTTTAGGAGTTTCATTTATTGGTTTCTTTTTTTCAGCTTTTTTTTGAGTTTCTTTATTATTTTTTTCCCTTAATCTCATGGCCATTTTTTCCTCTATACTCATCTTGTTAGATTTATTCATTGTAGCCTCCTCTATATAATCCCCTCTTCTAAAAAACTATAATATTTTTCCGGGGTTATAATTATATGATCTAAAATCCTCACTTCTAAGGGTTCTAGTATTTTTTTTAACTTTTTGGTCATCTCAATATCTGCCTGAGATGGTTTTGGATTCCCCGACGGATGGTTATGAGAAAATATAACTGATTTCGCATTATATTTCAACACTTGTTTTACTATCTCACGGGGGTATATCTGACTCCTGTCTATCGTTCCTAAAAATATAATTTCATCTCCTAAATACCTGTTATCAGCACTTAAAAATATAATTTTAAAAACTTCTTTCTCTAAGAGTCCTATGCTGCTTTTTAAATAGTCATAAGTAGCTTCTACAGAGTTTAGAATAGTCTCTTCCCTCAATTTTTCCTTATATAATTTTTTATTTAAATCGTGTAGGAGCTTAAAATAAACACAGGTATTTTCGGTTATCCCTTTTATTTTTAGCGACAATATTTCATTTGTGGACGCATTCAAGGTCTTCTCTAATGTTTTAAATTCTTTTAAAAGTTCCTTTGCCGCCCCCTTGGTGTCTTTCATTGGGATGGTATAAAATAATAGTGCTTCTAAAATTTCATAGTCTAAAAATCCATCTAAACCATTCTTTAAAATTTTAGATTTAATTCTGTCTCTATGCCCTGAATGTTCTTTAGGTTTCACGACATTCCCCCTGCTATCCTAAGATTTTATAGACTTCCTTTGGAGTCTTCATCCTTTTCATCACCTCTAAAGCTGAGGTTATTATCGGATAGGCAAGGACTGCTCCAGTTCCCTCTCCCAGCCTCATATTCATGTCTAAAAATGTTTTTTTCCCCAAAGTTTTGCTTATTATTACCATTCCCGGTTCCTCACTTCTATGGGTAGCTATCATATAGTCCACCGTATCAGGAAGTATTTTTTGAGCTATTAATGCTGCCACACTGGATATAAAACCGTCTATCAATATCGGTTTGGAGTTAGCTGCACATCCAAGATAGATTCCTGTCATACAGGCAATATCTAAGCCTCCTACACATCGGAGGATCTCTATCGGATCGTTTTTAAAGAGGTTATATCTCTTCACAGCATCCTTTATCACCTTTTTTTTCTTAATAAGACCTTTATCACTGAGGCCACCGCCACGGCCTACAATCAGATCCAAGTTTTCACCTGTCAATGCATAGAGGATAGCACTGCTTGTAGTAGTATTTCCTATCCCCATCTCTCCATTGGAAAATATATCATAATCTAAGTTTTCTTCCACAATCGATATCCCTACTTCTATTGCTTTTATACATTCATCGTAGGTCATAGCTGGTTCATATACAAAATTATTGGTTCCCTTCTTTATCTTTTTCCTGTATAAATTCGAGTATTTTCTGTCTATCTCCCCTGCTATTCCTATATCTACCAGTTTGAAATCCACATCCAATGTATCGCATAAAATTCCAATAGCCGCTACCTTGGACAACATCGCTTCAGAAACAATCTTGGTATATTCAATGGGGCAGGATGAGACTCCCTCCTCCACTATTCCATTGTCCGCCGAAGCCACCAGGTGTAATTTTTTTGAGATAGTATTATCCAGCCTTCCGGTTATTCCAGATATTTGAACAGCCAGTTCCTCTAACTTGCCCAGACTGCCTAAAGGTTTCATCTTTTCATCCAATACTTTCTTCGCCTCAATGGCTACCTCGATATTTGTGGGTTTTATCCTCTTCAATGTTGCCTTATATAATTCCATCGACATCTCCTATATTGATCCCCTTTAAGATTGGATATCCATCTGTAAATTCTATGACTATTATCCCGGCATAATTAGGAGCAAATTTCCAGTACCCCTCCAGTCCGCCAGAAAAATAATGACTTAAGATACAGTTTATTACCCCCCAATGACATACTGCCACTATATTTTCACCGGAAAAATCCAGCGATTCTATAAAGTTTACAGATCTTTCCTGCAATTGCTCCACACTTTCCCCCGTCTGATAATCATATGTCTGCCAATTTTCTTTCCACTCCACAGCAGCTTCAGGGTGTTTTTTTAATATCTCTTCATAGGTAAGACCCTCTAAGACCCCAAAGTTCAGTTCCTTCAGCTCCTCAATCAAATTTAAATCATATTTTTTTATATTTATTATTTCAGCTGTTTCTACAGCTCTTTTCAGCGGGCTGCTGTAGATCTTTTTATAGTCTATATCAGATAATATCTTTTTTGTTCTATGAGCTTGATCCTCTCCTTTTTTTGTAAGTTTCGGATCGAGATGTCCAAAAAAAATGTTTTCTATATTTAATTCACTCTCTCCGTGTCTTACCAGGATTAATTTACCCATTTATTGCTCCTACCAGAAGTACAATTACTGTAGACATCTCTACTACAGCACCAAGGGTATCTCCTGTTATTCCACCGATCTTTCTTTCCATCAATTTAGCAAAATATATTCCCAGGATACTCACTACCACAAGGGCATATATCCCTCTCATTCCTATAAAGTAATATGAAAAAGCAGCTGTTATAACAAATGATATTAATACACCTATCATATTCGTTTCCTCTACTATATGTTTACCCATCCCGCTAGGTCTGGCATATTTTGCTACCCCACAGTTTAAAGTACTGTTAAATCTGGCTATTACAGGCATTACAAGTAAAAAATAAGGTGCTGCATCTACCGATATCACCTCTTTTAAAAGTGTTCCTTTTAGAGCAAAATAAATTATTAAAGATAGTGCTCCATTACTCCCAATTCTAGAATCTTTCATTATCTCCAGCATCCGTTTTTTACTTCTATAACTAAATATCCCGTCAAAGGTATCTGCTAATCCATCTAAATGCAGTCCACCTGTAAGGATTATTTCCAGTAATATTATCAATATTGCTATTACCTCCGGGCTGTCAAAAAATTGATTTAAAACTATAAATGAATAGTATAAAATCGCCCCTATTATCATTCCAACCACTGGAAAAAATTTCATCGCCTTTCCTAATTTTTTTGGTTCATACTCCATTTTTGGAGTGGGTATCCTTGTCATAAACTGTAAAAGAAGTAAAAATCCCTTCATCACATTCCTCCTATTAATTTTCTATTTTAATCTTACCTTAAGCCCGGAAACTACCATATAGGCTTCATGACTTTCGCTGGCTATCCTTTGATTTATCCTGCCTGAAATATCTCTAAAATATCGTCCCAATGGATAGGGCGGCACCAGCCCCATTCCCAGTTCATTGCTGACAATTATAAAGTCACCTCTATGTATGTTTATACAAGCCAAGAGATTGTCTATCTCCAGCATGATCCTGTCTTCCATCTCATTTACTTCTGAAGGAGTCACCATATCCCAGTCTACATGGTTATCCAAAAGAAGGTTACTTACCATATTGGTCAGACAGTCCAGAAGGACCACATCACTCCCCATCTTACCTTTCAAAAGTTTAGATATATCTCTATATCCCTCTACCGTTTCCCAGTTTTCGCCCCTTTGAGTCAGATGTTTGTCTATCCTGTCTACCATCTCATCATCATATGGAATTGCTGTAGCAAGATATGTTCTTGTTTTATAATTATTCAGAGCTATATTTTCAGCCAGAGTACTCTTTCCACTTCTGGCTCCCCCTGTTATATATATAATTTTTCCCATTGTTCCCCCTGTGTACTTCGCATAGACTAAAGCTTATAGCTTTAGTCTAGTATATCACTTATAGACCGACATTTCAATTAATGGGAGATCCCTATTATCTCATATAATTTCTCCATATCCACCGATTCTTCTACAACTTTGGCTAGTTTGTCGTATTCCCTTTCTTTAAACTCTTCAAAACTGATTGTAGCATCTATTCCATCTAATCCTTTTTGCATCCTTATATTATTTAAAAACCCACGGGTGAACTCTGTATTATCAAAGATTCCATGGATATAACATCCAATTATATTATTTTTAATAACTCCATTTATATATTTTTCTCCATCCAAAAATATGCCATTTTCCCTGCCGTTCGTTATCCCTTGATGGATCTCATACCCCTTTATAGGCTTCCCATAAAGTCCCTCAAACAGTCCGTCATCTGTTAATATTTCACCCTGATATTGGAGGGTGTTTTTTGACTTCTGCATAGTAGTGGTAAGGTCTAACAATCCCAGACCAGATATTTCACTGACATCCCCCTCTAATTTTTGCGGATCCTCTATTTTATCTCCTAACATTTGGTATCCTCCACAGATTCCAAATATTATAGTTCCACTCTTGGATAATTTTACTATTTTTTCTGCTATTCCCATTTCCTTCAGTTCTTTCAAATCATCTATCGTACTCTTAGATCCGGGAATAATTATCATATCTTCATCCCCTAAGTCCTCTACCCTGTCCACATATTTTACAGATACATCTTCATATAGGTTAAATGCATCTAAATCTGTAAAATTAGACATATGTTTTAATTTTATTACCGATATTTTTATATCTTTATCTACAGTTTTCCTCTTAAATTTATCCGTTACACCATCTTCATCCTCTATATTTAATTTTGTATGGGGTACCACTCCCAGAACTGGTGTTCCTATGAGTTCTTCCAGCTGCTTCAATCCAGGTTCTAATATCTTTACATCTCCCCTGAATTTATTTATGATTATGCCCTTTACTCTGGCTCTTTCTTCAGGGGTAAAAAGTGTCATAGTCCCTACTACACTGGCAAATACCCCTCCCCTGTCTATATCTGCTACCAGGATTACAGGTGAATCAGCCATATGAGCCATTCCCATATTTACTATATCCCCCTTTGTCAGGTTAATCTCTACCGGGCTACCTGCCCCCTCAATTATGGATATATCATAGTTTGCCTTTATATAATCATAGTTTTTTAAAATTTCTTTTTTTAATCCCTCTTTATACTCTGAATATTTTACGGCTCCCATATTTTCTACAACTCTGCCATTTAAGATTACTTGAGATTTTTTGTTGCTGGTAGGTTTTAATAATATTGGATTCATGTATACCTCCGGTTTTATCCCGCAAGCCTCTGCCTGTACCACTTGGGCTCTCCCCATTTCCAGTCCGTCTTCAGTTATATATGAATTAAGTGCCATATTTTGTGATTTAAACGGGCAGACTCTATACCCCTTCCTATATATCAATCTACAGAGTGCTGTAGTTATCAGACTTTTCCCCACCGATGATGCTGTTCCTTGAACCATTAGATTTTTGTGCCCTTTCATTTTTTATCCCCCCATCGCCTAACTATAGGGATAATTTATAAATTACCCCTTTTTTTTAAAATATTTATAATATATAAAAATATACCACGATTCAGGGTTTATTTATAGTGACAAAAGCAAGAAAAAAGGAGTTAATCGTACTGATTAACTCCTTTTTAGTTATTCCTATTTCCATCCAGCTTCTACGTGGCTGTAATCTCCGTCTCTTCTCTTATACACTACATTTAATTCCTCTGTTTCAGCATTCATAAAGATATAGAATTTTTTTCCCATAGTCTCCATCTGTAAGATAGCCTCTCCTATTTCCATTGGCTTAGCCATTATCTTAGTAGGAATGATCTTACTTACCTTTTCCCTTGTTACACTTCCAGTTTCAGGATTATAGTCAAACTTCTTGAGAGCTTTAGCGTGTTTATTATCTCTTAATTTTTCCTTATGTTTAGTTAATTGCTTTTCAAGTACATCTACGACCTCATCGATGGCAGCATATAGATCTATCTCTTCTACTTTAGCTTTTATTTTAGCACCATTTACATAAACTAATACATCTGCTGTATGAACCTTCCCTGTTTTTACGTGTTGTGCTGAAAGAGTGATATACACCTCCGCTATTTGATCAAAATATTTTTTTATCTTGCCTATTTTTTTCTCAGCATGTGCTCTTATTCCCGGTGTAACTTCTAAATGTCTTCCACTTATAATCATTCTCATAGACTTCACTTCCTTTTATTAGAAATTATGTACTAGAGGTCTTTAGCATCTCCTCTTATAATTAGTATACCTCATTTTTTTCAATTTCCTACTTTAATTTTTAAAAAATAAATTTCTATATAAAAAGAAGGACTCCTCCACTAGGAATCCTCCCCCCTGCTAAACTTTATATATATATATATATTTCTGTATTTTAGTATTTCTTAGGAGATTCTTCCCCTGTTAATACTCTTAAGCCGCCTTCAGCTAAAGCCAGCATCTCATCTTCTCCAGGATATACCATTACCTCTCCTATAAATGAAATTCTATCTGTGATATCTCCTACTATTTTTTTAGAGTAAGCTATTCCTCCTGTTAAGATTATAGCATCTACCTTTCCGGAAAGTACAGCTGCCATAGCTCCTACCTCTTTGGCCACTTGATATCCCATAGCCTCTACAATAAGGCCTGCTTTTTTATCTCCATTTTCAGCATTATCAGTAACTTCTTTCATATCGTTAGTATCTAAATATGCCACTACTCCGCCATTTCCTTTGATTCTTTTTTTGATAAAATCCAAATCATATTTTCCGCTTGTAGCCATCTTTAACAGATCTCCAATAGGAAGCTGCCCGGATCTTTCAGGTGAAAACGGTCCATCTCCATCCAGTGCATTGTTTACATCTATAACTCTGCCATTCGAATGAGCTCCTACACTGATTCCACCGCCAAGATGTACAACAATTAGATTTAATTCATTATAGGGTTTTCCCATCTCTTTAGCAGCTCTTCTGGCTACTGCTTTTTGATTCAATGCATGGAAGATACTCTTTCTCTCTAATTCAGGTATCCCCGATACTCTGGCTACCTCATCT
>JAUXGP010000087.1 GCA_030621995.1 Psychrilyobacter sp. | reverse complement strand
TGTCCAACCAGTCCAAATTGTGTATCCTCCATGG
Source organism: Psychrilyobacter sp. (assembly GCA_030621995.1). Classification (GTDB taxonomy): domain Bacteria; phylum Fusobacteriota; class Fusobacteriia; order Fusobacteriales; family Fusobacteriaceae; genus Psychrilyobacter. The sequence continues at coordinate 6,846 of JAUXGP010000087.1, read as the reverse complement.
CTCCTGAGGAGCATTCTCATTTTATAGAACCCATAATTTATAACAATATTACAAGAGATCTTGCCAGGGCAAAAATTATCACGATCTTAGAGACACTCAAAAATACCACTGTTGTAGAATCTAAGGATGAATATATTCATGCAGAGGTCAGATCATCATTTTTTAAATTTATAGACGATGTGGAATTTTACTTTCCCAAGGACAAAAATATTATTCATGTCAGATCTTTAGCCAGGTTGGGATATAGTGATTTCGGGGTAAATAGAAAAAGAATGGAAAAAATAAGAGTGAAATTCTATGAATGATATCTTCACAGGAGTTTATATATTAAATATTATCTTTATTATTATCATTATATTTTTTGAAAAAAGAAAAACTACAAGTACGATAATATGGATTCTTATCCTCAGTTTAACTCATATAGTTGGTTTCATTCTCTATCTTTTTTTTGGTTTAAGTCTGAGGAAAAGGAGGTTTACCCATAAATATTATAAACAATTTTCATTCGATAAGAAAAAATTTAAGGAAGATACAGTGAGCGATACAAGCTCCCATCCGCAGAATAATTTAATCCAGCTGTTCAATATAAAGAACCATGCCTATTTAAGAACAAAAAATGATATTAAAATATATATCCATGGAGAGAATTTGTTTAAGGATCTCACAGCTGCCATCAATTCTGCTAAAAAATATATCCATATGGAATACTTTATCTTCGAAAATGATGAGATAGGTAATGAAATTATGGACCTGCTGATAGACAAGGTTAAAAATGGAGTAGAAGTAAAATTAATCTATGATGGTATGGGCTGTATCCATATATCTAATAATTTTTTTCAAAGACTTCAGGATGCAGGAGGGGAGGTTCTTAATTTTTTCCCGCCGCTATTTTCACGATTCGGCCTCAGAGCTAACTATAGAACCCATAGAAAAATAGTTCTGGTCGATGGAAAATACGGCTTTTTGGGTGGGATGAATATAGGAGATAGATATCTGGGAAAAGATAAGAAATTTGGTTATTGGAGGGATACCCACATCCGGATAAAGGGATCTGGTGTTCTGAGCTTAGAAAAAGAATTTTTGATAAACTTAGATTTTATGAGGGAGCAAAAATCATTCTTTAAAAGAAGGGGTAAGAAAGTAAATTATCCTATCGATGATTATCTGCACTTTGAAAAAAGCAGTGGTCATACCGATTTACAGATAGTGAGCAGCGGTCCTGATTATGAAGAACCATTTATAAAAAATGGTATCTTTAAGATGATTACAGGAGCAAAAAAAAATATCTATATACAGACACCGTATTTTATCCCCGATGAGACTATCTTAAACGCCTTGGAGATTGCTGTTATGGGTGGCATAGAAGTAAATATTATGATACCTTCTAAACCTGATCATTTTTTTGTTTATTGGGCTACTCTTTCCTATATTGGAGATCTGGTCAAGTTAGGAGCCAAATGTTATACCTATGACAATGGTTTTTTACACTCTAAAGTTGTAATAGTCGACGATGAGATTTGTACTGTTGGATCTGCCAATATGGATATCAGGAGTTTTTTGTTAAATTTTGAGATAAATGTTTTTGTCTACGATCCTGAGATAGCACTTCAATTAAAGACGGCTTTTTTAGAAGATATTAAGAACTCTACCTTGATCACTTCTAAAAAATATAAAAATAGAAGTTTCATAATAAGGTTTAAAGAGTCGGTTTCAAAACTCCTTTCACCCATAATGTAAAAAAACTTATATCCTTTGACTTTGCTAACTTAACGTGTTAAAATGACAGGTGTAATTTATAAGTTTGGAGGTACGTAATGACATTATTAAGAGTAACATTATTTGGGTTTTTATACTTTTTAAAATTAAATATATTTAAATTATCTAAGGTAAAAAAAATAGAGGTTGAAAAAGATCGTGTCTTATATGCCAGAGATCTATTTAGAGGATTTGGAAGGGGAATCATAGAAAGAACCAATGCTGAAGTAGAGGTGATCTATGAAGATGAGGAGGAGTTTAAAAGTCTTTCTATGGAGGAGCCCATGGTTTTGATCTCTAACCACCAGAGTAATATAGATATACCATTAATTCAAGGATATTTTCCTTTTGTACCTGGATTTATGGCTAAGAAAGAGATGGAAACTTGGATGTTTTTTAAAACCTGGATACCCTTGACTAACTCCATATTTATAGACAGGAAAAACCCCAGAGAGGGGATAAAAGCTATACGAAAATCTGTAAAACTTATCAAAGATGGCTACCCTATGCTGGTTTTTCCAGAGGGGACCAGATCTGACAGTGGTATGATAGGAGAATTTAAAAATGGCGGATTCAAGGTAGCCATTGACTCTAAAGCGAAGATTATCCCGATCACTCTGAAGGGTACCTACGATATTCAAAATAAAAAGAGTATTAAGATGTTTAAAAATAAAAATGTAAAATTAGTCATTGGTAAGATAATAGATACCAAGGATTATGACAGGGAAGGTCTGAAAAATATTCATAATGTAGTCAAGGAAATAATCTTAAACAACTATAATAAATACTAGGGGATAGGGTAGATTTTCTGCCCTATTTTATTTTATCAACTGAATTTTCGCAATGGTGCACGTATTTTAAATTAAATTTCTAAGATTTATCTAAGAATAGTTGAAAAAGTCTTGAAAAAATGATAGAATAACATTTGTATATAAAATTACATGTTTTTTAATAATAGGGAGGAAAAATGATATCAATAATTCGTAATATAAACCTCAAGAATGAAGTTCTTGCAGGTCTTACAGTAGCTTTAGCTCTGGTTCCAGAAGTTATAGCTTTTGCCTTTGTAGCTGGAATCGACCCGTTAATAGGTCTTCATGCATCGGTTATCATCGGTCTTTGTGCTGCAATATTTGGCGGCCGGCCTGGGATGATTTCTGGAGCAGCAGGAAGTGTAGCGGTGGTTTTCGTAGCTTTAGTAGCTAGACATGGGATAGAATATCTGTTTGCCACAGTGGTATTGATGGGTTTAATACAAATACTGACAGGTGTATTTAAATTAGGGAAATTTGCACGTATGATTCCCTATCCGGTAATTCTTGGATTTGTAAATGGTTTAGCCATCGTTATCTTCTTAGCTCAATTAAATCAATTTAAAGTCGACGGGAAATTGATGGAAGGGGTACAACTATATGTAATGATAGCTTTAGTAATGTTAACCATGGCAATCATTCATTTTTTGCCAAAATTTACAAAGGCTATACCCGCATCTCTTGTGGGAATAGTAGTAACTACCGGTTTAGCTATGTGGCTGAATAAAATAGGGGTTCATATGCCGAATGTTAAAGAATTTGCAAAGGGTGGAATATCCGGCGGGTTGCCGCAATTTCATATCCCTAACCTGCCGGTCAATCTGGAAACTTTGGAGATCATAGTTCCATTTGCAGTAACGGCTGCACTGGTTGGGCTTATTGAATCACTGTTGACCCTTTCATTGGTTGATGATCTTACAGATACCAGAGGGCAGGGAAACCGTGAGTGTATTGGACAGGGAATAGGAAATCTCCTCAATGGATTTATGGGTGGTACCGGTGGCTGTGCCATGATCGGTCAGTCCATCGTTAATATCACAAGTAATGGTAGGGGAAGACTTTCGGGAATTGCCACAGCATTATCACTGCTGTCATTTGTCTTATTCGGTTCTAAAATAATTGAAATCATTCCACTGGCAGCTCTTGTAGGAGTAATGTTCATGGTAGTTATAGAAACCTTTGCCTGGGACAGTTTAAAGTTAAGAAAAAGAGTTCCAACAAAGGATATAGTTATAATATTAATTGTTGCAGTTATCACTGTTTTACACGATCTAGCCCTTGCAGTTATCATCGGAGTTATCATCTCAGCATTGATTTTTGCCTGGGAAAAGGGTAAAAAAATTGCTGTTCGAACTGAAATTAGAGAGGATGGAGCTAAAGTATATCGATTAGATGGTCCATTATTTTTTGGTTCAGCTGTAAGTTTCAAGGAGTTATTTACCCCTAAAGAAGATCCGAAAGAAGTATATATCGACTTTGATAATTCTCATATAAGTGATCATTCTGCCATTGAGGCAATAAATTTCATTACAGAAAAATACAGTGAGATAGATAAAAAAATTCATCTGAAACATCTCAGCTCAGATTGTTTAGTATTGTTAAAAAATGCTGAGGAAATAATAGAGGTAAATGTATTTGAAGACCCTAGCTATCATGTAGCGGATGATAGTTTAGCATAAACAAATAGGAGGAGAGTTCATTTGAACTCTCCTCCTATTTTATTAACTCAATTCTTTTATTTTTTCTATAAAGAGGTCGATGTCTTCCTTTAAGATATCAAAGGACATAACGAACCTGACCTCTGAAGTATTTGGATCCCAGACGTAGAAATAACAAAATTCCTGCAGGGGTTCTATAATTTTTTCAGGTAAAATTGCAAACACAGTATTTCCCCTTACCTCATTGGTTATAGAGATGTCAATTTTTAGGAGTTCACCTTCCAGATATTTTGCCATCTCATTTCCTGTTTTAGCATTTTCATACCAAAGATTTTCTTCTAAAAGAGTCAGGTATTGAGCTGCTATATATCGCATTTTTGAATGAAGCTGTAAATTTTGTTTTCTGAGATATTCAAATTTTACTACTCTATCCTTTAATTTGTCATTGAAAATAACTGTGGCTTCTCCAAACATAATCCCGTTTTTAGTTCCACCAAAGGAAAGGATATCCACCCCGCATCCCCTTGTCATCTCCTCCAATGAACATCCTAAAGCCACTGCTGCATTGGAAATCCTGGCACCGTCCATATGGAGATACATTCCGTGTTCCTTAGCAAAAGCAGAGATCTCCTTTATCTCATCCAAAGTATAGATAGTCCCGTTTTCCGTAGCTTGGCTGATTGAGACAATAGATGGGTTAGGCCTGTGAAAAGTATCCTTAAACAGCAGATATTTCTTGGTTTTTTCCATATCTAATTTACCATCTGTACTTGGTACAGTCAACATCTGCATTCCTGTCACCTTAGCTGTTGAACCGGTCTCATCTGTAAAAATATGAGCGGTCTCAGGGCAGATAACAGCACTGCCTATCTCCTTCATTATATCCAGGGCAAAAACATTTGATGCAGTTCCATTGTATACAAACAGTGTCTCTACCGGCCCGAATATTTCATTGAACTTTTCTTTGGCTTTTGCTGTATATTCATCTCCTCCATATGGAGACTGGTGCCCGCCATTGGCCTCTATTAAACTCTTCATAATATTAGGATGTACCCCGCTGTAGTTATCACTTGCAAAACTTTTTTTCATCTATCTACTCCCCCCCTAAAAAAAATTCAATTATTTTTTTCTTAATTTATTATATTCAGCTAGTTTTTCTTTTAATTTTTCCACCTGTGCAGGGGTGAATTTATCCTCTTCCAAGATTTTAAAATCAAAGTCTTCTAATTGGTAGAGATACTTTATTCCCGTTTCCATCAGGTAGGAAACGAAACTTCTGTATCTGAAAAATACCTTGGATACCTTATGCCCATAGACTAAGTATTCCTCTATCTCTGAATTAAATTCACCATTTTTAAATTTAATATATTCATTTTCAGCATTATTTATCTTTGTTTTAGAGATTCCATCCTCTATTAATTTTTCAAAATTCCAATTTTCTAATTCACTTACATATATAAGCCCTGAATTTTCACAGATTTTCTTGAATTCATCATGCTTTCTCGCAGAATAAAGATCTTTAATTAAAACTCTGTATCTGGATTCTTTCCTGATGGTCTTAGGTTCTTTAGATTGTTTTAAGGTTTCATTTTCTTTCCTTAAGTCAGCCGCTGCCTTCTCGATCTCTGTGATTTTTTTAGCTGTCTCATAATTTGTCCCGATTAATTTCATATTTTCTAACTTTAAATTTTCATTTAATATTTTTAAGTCTGTATTTTCTGTTTTAACCCTGTCAAACTCCAGGGTGATCTTCTCAAATTGTCTGTCATGGGGAGATTTGGATATTTTTTCTATTTTTATATCTTTTTCCTGGATGATATTTACTAATTCATCCTCCTTGGTCTTGATCTTTGTTATTTCTTTTTGTAAATTATCGATTTGGATGTTTAACTCAGCTATTTTTTCTTTTTCTTTGATTCCAAATAAACTCATATACTCCTCCATATTTTTTCTTTTATTATAAGTATAGTAGAAAAAATAAATAAATTCAACTTTAAATTATCCTGGAAATAATTTTTTAAAAACTGTATAATAAACAGGGAGGTGGAATATGAAGTTAAAACAATTTATTATTATTCTGGTATTATTAATTTTAGGAGGGTGCAGCAGCCTTGACTTTTTTACAGGGGAAACAAAGTTTAACAGTCTAAAGCAGAAAAATGGTCTTTATTATAAAAATGAAAAACTCTATACAGGTGAGGCAAGGTCTTACTACGACAATAAAAAGGAAAAAGCCCTTGGAACTTTTAAAGAGGGTAAATTTCATGGAGAATTTTTATTTTATTATGAAAATGGCAGTTTAAAATCAAAGATGAATTTTATTGAAAATAAATTAGATGGTGCAAAATACCAATATTATTCCAACGGGAATAAAAAAATAGTGGAAAATTACAGTGAGGGAAGGTTACATGGTATGCTGACAGAATACTATGAAAATTCAGCTGTTAAATTTGAAGTTCGATTCAAAGATGACAGTATGATCGGGGATGCTGTTTCCTATGGAAAAGATGGGAGTATAACCAGCAGGATGACCTATGAAGTGGATGAAGAGTAAAAAAGTGATAGGTTGGGTATATGCATATACCCAACCTATCACTTTTTTACTCTTCATCCACTTCATA
>JAUXGP010000060.1 GCA_030621995.1 Psychrilyobacter sp. | reverse complement strand
GCTTGGCCTCCGACTTTTTTACTGTGTCCGACTTAGAAATAGTTTCAAAGTTTTTTACAAACATAAATTTTTCCATTTCACTTGAAGGACCTTTATAATCCATTGTAAAGGATAAGTTTTTTGCATCTTCTCTATTTGAATCTATTCTAAATAAATTCAAATCAATACTTCCATTTGTTTCAATCTCCAGGAATAGAGATTTATCTTTTACTATATATTCTATTAAATCTTTAACTTCTCTATCTAAAAGCGGCTCCCCGCCTGTAAGAGTTATATTTTTAACTTTTGTATCTAAAATATAGTCATAGATCTCTTCTTTAGTCATAGGGGTGTAATCTACATGGGGTTCGTTGGCCCACATTGTATCGCAATAATTACATCTTAAATTACACTTTGCAAGTCGAATAAAAACGGCTAATTCACCGGATCTCTGCCCTTCTCCATTTATACTTACAAATTTTTCAACTACGTTGTAATATTTCATAATATTATTTACCTGCCTATATAAGTTTTATTTTTCATATGTCGCTGAATTTGTAGGAGTTTCATATACTGTTACTTTCTTTACAGAATACCCTTTTCCCTCTAAAATCTCATAGAAATATCTTGAGAACTCCTCAGCTGTTGGTCTGAATGGAAGTTCAATTATATTAAATCCCTCTTCCTTTAAACAAGTTAATGTTGAGTCTTTTAATGTATTTTCCTCTATAATTAATGTGTGATCATGATCATCTACCATTTTTTTTATATCTTTTTTTATATCTCCGAAATCCACAACCATTCCTCTCAGTTGTCCTTCTTTTTTTAGTTCTTCTCCGCATATTTCTGCGATAACTCTCCACCTGTGTCCATGAATATTTGAACACTTCCCAGAATAACCTGCTAAGAAATGAGCACTGTCAAAACTGTGTTCTCCCTTTAATATGTACATAATTTATTTCTCCTCTATATAAAATTTTCTCCATAATAACAACACCCAATAGCTCCATTAAACTGCGGATCCTGCAGAACCTTTACCTCTGTATAATCTGATTTCAGATATTCTACAATAGCGCAATTTTTTGCAACTCCCCCGCTGACAATAAGAGTGTTCCCCCTGAATTTTGTAAGTAATGGACGCAATCTGCTATACATAGAATAATTTATCCCTGCTGCTAACCTCTCCAAAGATATTCCTTCAGCAATCTTTCCGATTAATTCCGATTCTGAAAAAACAGCACAGGTTGAATTTAGTTTTACAGGATCTTTAGAATAATTTGATAATGAATCCAAAGGCACCTCTAAAACATTAGCCATATTCTCTAAATATCTTCCGCAAGAGGCTGCACACTTATCATTTAAATCTAAATCAGTCGCCAGTCCCTTTTCAATTTTCACAATTTTTACATCCTGCCCGCCAATATCTAAAAGAATAAAATCTTTCTTTCCTGACTGTGCTAAAGCTCCGTATACATGGGCTTTTATTTCATTTATAGATTTAAACATACTAAGATCCGTATTATTCCGTCCATATCCCGTGGAAACAGCTAAATCTATATCCTCTATTCCTAATTTCTTTAAATCTACGATTATTTTATCCTGGTATTTACAATAATCTCTATAAAAAGATACCGTGCTTATCTTCTTTCTCAATACTATTTTTTTATTTTCCATAACTATAATTTTAACTTCACGACTGCCTAAATCTATTCCCACTATTTTTTTACAAGTGATTTTTGTTTTACAAGTAATATCATTCATTAATTTTCTCCGATCTCTTTTTGTCTTTTAGCATATCCAAAAAAGCTTCTATTCTTAATTTAGTTCTGGCATCTAAAGCATTGGATTTATCCCCTTCGATGGTTAATATAGGGATATTTAATTCTTGCTTTAAAATTATATCTTCAACTGCACGATGGCAAAATGCCTGAGTATAGTGAATAATTGCATCTAATCGTCTTTCTTTTATTTGTTTTTTTATATCATCCAGCCTAAAATCTATATCATATGTATATGTATAATCATAATACTGTTCATATATATTTTTAGAATTCATAGCCCTGGGAAAAGCAAATTCTCTCTGAACTTCATTATATATAAACCTTCCGTCTAAGCTCTCAACATAATCATGAAGATCACCCTGCATAGGAGGTATTCCCAGATATCCCAGCTTTAATTCCTTTTTATCTATAACCCTTTTATTTATTTCTTTTATTTTTTGATCTAAAAAATCATTATATCTATCTGCATCTCCATCAAAATCACTGAAACAGAGCTGAAGGATATGATTTTCAAAACCTGTTGCTTTTCCCTCCAGAGTCAATTTATCTATATATTTAGCTTTCTCTCTTATCAGGTTTAATCTATTCCTTTGATATTCTACCTCTTCATAGGATACATCCATATATTTCATAAGTTTATCCAATTCATTTTTTACATCATCTAAAGAATGAGAATGAGGATAACCGAAAGAATGTATTTTTATATTATTTTTTTTAAATATTTCCAGAAGAGTCTTGGTGTTGGAACAGTCTCCCTCTGTTACACCTAAAATTTCTTCTATTCCATTTTCTATACAAGCCCCATAAATTCCCTTTATCCAGGCACACATACTCTTAGGAAATCCGTCACGTTCTGCTTTTTCTATATATTTCCCGTAGTCTTTAGATACAACAAAAATATTATTTAAATCTATGGGAGTGTATCCTGCTGCTAAAAGTACCTCGATTGGTACAGTAGTTGTTAAACCTATTCTCTTCATTTTTTTCCTTTCATAATTTAAGCAATAAAAAAGCAACGTGACGTTGCATCCAGTTAGTCATTATCAAAGTTTTTATAAACTTTAATTTTCTAGATAATAAAAAAGGAGGATACGCTTAGTATCCTCCAATAAAATCAAAATAGAACTCTGGAAATTTTCCAAAATTTTGTCCTAGTTTTATTTATAGACAGGATGGTACCAGTGAACTGTCTTTATTTAATTTTGTACTATATATTATCATAGATCTATTGATAATCATAATTAAAAATATTTACCGGTATTTACGGAGTAATTAAAATCTTATAAATACGAATTTTTTAATTAGTGATAATATGTGTAATTCGTGACTAAAAAAAAACAGAATCCGTGTTATATATAGATCAGGTCTTTTGTATCCCTTTATATTAAGTTTGTTTACACTATTTTTACATTAAATAAACACAGGTTTTACACCCTTGGTTTATAATATCTGTATATTAATAGAAAATCATAAATAATAAAGGAAAAATACCAGCTATACAGTAAAAAAATATTGAAAATATAATTTATTCTTTGTAAAAAGTGTGTAAATTATATGAATTATTACTGATAGAAGGAAAAATTCAAGGAGGAACAAAATGGGATTAGATATATTTTTTAAAGTTATAGGAGGACTGGGAATCTTTCTATATGGAATGCACCATATGTCAGGCGGGATGCAAAAAATTGCCGGAGCTAAGATTAAAAATATAATAGCTCTTTTGACTAAAAACAGAGTTATAGCCTGTCTTGTAGGAGTACTGGTAACAGCCATGGTTCAGTCATCTTCTGTAAGTACAGTTATGACTATCGGATTTGTTAATGCATCACTTATGAGTTTAAAGCAGGCGCTGGGTGTAATCTTAGGAGCCAACATTGGTACTACTGTTACCGGTTGGATCCTGGTATTAAAAATTGGGAAATATGGATTACCTATGGCAGGAATAGCTGCTATCCTATATTTATTCGCTAAGAATGAAAAAGTAAAGACTAAAGTTTTAACATTTATGGGATTAGGGATGATCTTCTTTGGATTACAGCTTATGAGTGAAGGATTTAAACCCCTTAGAACTATGCCGTTCTTTATAGAATTATTTCACAGTTTCGATGCAAGTACAGGTTTTGGCGGAGTAATAGCAGCTGCCCTTGTGGGAGCTTTACTTACAGCCATAGTACAGTCATCTTCGGCTACTCTGGGTATAACAATTGTATTAGCCGGTCAGGGAATGATAAATTATGAAACCGCTGTAGCCCTTGTATTAGGAGAAAATGTAGGTACGACAATTACGGCTATGTTAGCTTCCCTGGGAGCCCGTGCCAACGCAAAGAGAGCAGCCATTGCCCATACGGTTATAAATATCGTAGGAGTAACGTGGGTAGTATCTATATTTCCATTTTACCTAAAATTTTTAGCTAACTTTGTAGATCCTGTAGCTAATATTACAAAGTATATTGCCACTGCTCATACTATATTCAATGTAACCAATGTGCTTTTATTTTTACCATTCATAGGTTATATAGCTAAGATATTGGAAAAAATGATAGTTGAAAAGGAAGAGGTTGTAAAAAAACTTACTCACTTAGATGAAAGAATGCTGGAAACTCCTGATATTGTGGTGGAGCAGACAAAGTTAGAGATAAATAAAATTGGAACAGAGATCATTTCTTCTTTCGGTGATATCAAAAAAACGTTCAAAGAGAACTTATCTATGGATGCCAAAGAATTTCAAAATGTATTGGATCTGGAGGAGAAGATGGATATAGTGCAGGGGGAGATCGCCTCTATAAACTCCAAGGTTCTTACTTTAGACCTGGAAGCACCGATCATAAAAAAAGCCAGAAAAAATATAGCTATCTCAGATCAGTATGAATCTGTTACAGATTATCTGAAAAGAATTGTATTTATTCACAAGAGATTATTTGACAATGACCAAAAGCTAAGTAAGAAAAACTTAGAGGAATTGGAACAAATCCATAATCTTACTGTAGATTTCTTTGACTATGTAGACAGCTCTTATAAGAATGAGAACTATAAGATCTTAGGAGAAGCCACTAAAAGATCTGCCAACATCTCCAACCTGTATAAGGAAATTAGGAGAAAACATCTGGATAGAATGGCTGAAACAACTAAGTCACCGATATTAGTTACAGGATATATGGATATATTAAATCACTACAAAAGATTAAGTGACCACTCTCTGACAGTGGTGGAAATCTTGAATATATAAGACCTCAAAAAGGAGATTCCCATATGGAACTCTCCTTTTTTTAAAACAATACTATATATAACAAGGGTAAGATGAAAACTGTTAAAACTCCGGCTACTCCAATAGCTAATCCGCTCATAGCTCCCTCGGTTTCTCCCATCTCGATAGCTCTGGAAGTCCCCACAGCATGACTGGCAGTACCAATGGCTATTCCTACAGCAATTTTATTTTTCATCTTAAAAACCTTACATATAAATGGTGCCATAACAGCTCCTGTTATCCCCGTTATCATAACCATCACTATGGTAATAGGTACAATTCCTCCTACCTGTTTAGATAACTCTATGGCTATAGGGGTAGTCAGTGATTTTGACAGGGAGGATTTTATAAGACTCAGATCCAGCCCCAAAACTTTTCCTATAAGGGTGCAGGATAGAATAGAGGTCAAAACTCCTGCAATAACTCCTCCTAATATAGGGATAAAATGCTGTTTCAACAGATCTATTTTTTTATACAGAGGTACTGCTAAAACCACCGTGGCAGGTGCTAAGAAAAAGGAAATCAGGTCTCCGCCTTTTTCATAGGTCTCCAGTGGTATTTTAAAATATAATAATATAGGGATTATAATTATAAGTGCTATTAATATAGGGTTCAGAATAGGCAGCTTAAATTTTTTATAGATTTCCATACCTATGACATAGGCAATAATTGTAAGACAAACTCCAAATAGCGGACTGTTTAATAGTTCCATTATTTTTCCCTCCTATTTATCAGATACTGAACTGTCAGCCCTGTGATTCCCATGGTAATTATGGTAGTCAGCATCATAGTTATTACTATCTTCAATACATTTCCGCTGAGCAGATCCAGGGCAGAAATAAGACCGACTCCCGGTGGAATAAAAAATATAGCCAGGTTCAGCAGGATAGTATCGGCTCCCTTTTCCACAAAATCGACATCAATTAATTTTCTTTCAAGCAAAATGAAAAATATCAGCATACCAATGACCGGCCCTGGAAAGGGAAAGTTTATGGATTTACTGATCATCTCTCCTAAGTAAGTCACCATAAATATAATGGCATATTGTTTTATCATGATCTATCACCTCGGGGATTATTATACCATAAAAAAACTCTATCTTTTATACGGATTTATAAAACCATGTTTCATTTTTCTAAGGAGCGAGATACTTTTTCTCTGCAGCAAAAAATAAGTATCCAAAAAGTGCCGGAAGGTTGAACTCTTCCTTCTTATGGTTTCCCGATTAACGAGTACGAAATTTTCTTCTAGTTATAAGAAAATTACGATGTTAAAAGGGAAACCGAAGCTAAAATGGTTGGCGATGAGTGGGTCACAATTGCCGTTCTTTTGTGGCTTGCTATGTCTAGCTAGACGAAACGAAGTAGATGTTTTACTGTTGAAGTTAGACGACTACAAACTTTGATTTTTAAAGCTAAATAAAAAGAGAAGTTTTGAAAATCTGTGTAAATTAGATTTAAAAATCCATTTAATCTGTGACAAAAAATAGGTTTTATTGGAGGTAATTGGTTTAGATTGGTGGCAAAAAAGTTTTTAGATTTATTTTTTTTTCTAGAAGTGTTAATATTAGGAGTAAAAAAATATATATAATGGGAGAAAAATATGGGATTTAGTCATTTTAAAGATGGAAAAGCTGTCATGGTAGATGTGAGCAAAAAAGAGGATACCAGCAGAAAAGCAACAGCCTGCGGGAGTATAGAGGTCAATTCTGAAACTATGGATCTAATTGTAAATGGGGGAGTTAAGAAGGGGGATGTTTTAGGAGTAGCCAGAGTTGCGGCTATTATGGCTTCTAAAAAAACTCATGAACTTATTCCTATGTGTCATCCGCTGCTGCTTACAGGTGCCGATATAGATTTTGAAATAGATGAGGAAAATTTAGTTATTTATGCTGCAGGAACTGTTAAAACCACAGGACAAACCGGTGTAGAGATGGAAGCTCTCCAGATGGTAAGCACAGCATTACTAACTATTTATGATATGTGCAAAGCCATAGATAAGGAGATGATCATAGGAAGGATCTATCTGAAAGAAAAAACAGGTGGAAAGAGTGGTAAGTTTGTAAATTCTAAGATAATATAATTTATAAAAAAACCTCCTGCAAACTAGAGATATTCTAGTTTGCAGGATTTTTTTTTATAAATGTAAAATAGATTACAAAACAATAGTTTTATTTCCTGTATTCTTTATATAATAAAAAAAAGGGGGGATTAATTTATGGTTACAATAAAACTTATAGGAATTCTTATTATAATTATAGGGTTTTTATTAACACTGGATACTATAGCAGTTGTTATTATTGCAGGAATTACGACAGGCTTAGTTTCGGGATTGGATTTTTTTACTATCCTATCTACACTGGGGGAGGCTTTTGTCAAAACGAGATATATGACATTGTTTCTTTTAACCCTTTCAGTTGTGGGAATTTTAGAGAGAAATGGTTTAAAGGAGCGGGCTTCTAAATGTATTGGAGAGATGAAATCTATAACCACTGGGAAGGTTTTGACCATGTATATGATCATAAGAACATTGGCTGCTGCTTTTTCTGTCAGACTGGGAGGCCATGTACAGTTTATAAGACCGCTTATCTATCCCATGGCTCAGGGAGCGGGAGAAAAGAAAAACGGAGTTCTTTCAGAGGAAAAAAATGAAAAGATCAAAGGGATCGCTTGTGCCGTGGAAAATTATGGAAACTTTTTTGGTCAAAATGTATTTGTAGCCAGTGCAGGGGTACTGTTAGTAGTTGGAACACTTCAGGAATTAGGAGTAACTGTGACACCTTATTCGGTTTCTAAGGCCGCTATTCCAGTTGCAGTCATTGGATTGCTGTTTTCTGTGATACAAAATCATATACTGGGGAAAAAGATAGATAAAGCGGGAGGGGAAAGTAAATGAAAACTATGATTCTTGAAATTATGTATATATTGACAGGTTTGGTAGCAATAGGTACAGGGATATATGCTCTGACAGATAGAGAGCATAAAACAAAATTCGGTACAGGAATATTCTGGATTCTGTTTGGATTAATTTTTATTGGCGGGGAAAAAAATCCTCCTCATATTGTTGGGGGACTCCTAATATTCATGGGGATCCTGACAGCCTTAAAGAGGGTGGGAGCAGGATCACAGAAAAACTCTTCGGAAGAATACAGGATGAAAAAGAGTAAAAAAATAGGAAATATCATATTTTTCCCGGCATTGGCTATTGGAATAGTTGCTTTTGCCATTGCTCAATTTACTGGTTTAGGCGGCTTGATAGGATTAGGACTGGGGTCTATAATAGCCTTGATCCTTACCCTTGTAATAACCAGGGAAAAGCCAAAATATATAGGATATGACAGTTCCAGGATGCTGCAGCAAATAGGATCTACGGCAATCCTGCCCCAGCTTTTGGCTGCATTGGGAGCCCTATTTACTCTGGCAGGTGTAGGAGATGTGATAGCTAATTTAATGGGATCAGTAGTTCCCCAGGGGAATATATTGGCAGGCGTGATAGTCTACTGCCTTGGGATGGCAGTTTTTACTGTGATTATGGGAAATGCCTTTGCAGCCTTTGCAGTGATAACAGCAGGAATAGGAATACCCTTTGTATTCTCCCAGGGAGCAAATCCGGCTGTTGCAGGGATCTTAGGACTTACAGCTGGATACTGCGGGACACTGCTTACACCAATGGCTGCCAACTTTAATGTGGTTCCGGCAGCAATTATGGATATGAAAAATAAAAATGGTGTTATTTTAGCTCAGGCACCGGTAGCAATAGCAATGTTAGGAATTCATATTATACTTATGTATTTTTGGGCATTTTAAAGGGGGATAAAGAT
>JAUXGP010000305.1 GCA_030621995.1 Psychrilyobacter sp. | reverse complement strand
TTTTTCATCTTGTTCCCCCTTAAGTTAATTAAAATATTTATTTAAATTTAAATTTTTGCCATGACTTAATTTGATCAATAAAGATTATATTATCCTCTCTGACCCTCCCAATTACATTGCTGTTCCCTTCATTTTCATAATCTTTTAGAGCTATATGTAGTTCCCCTTTATACCTTGCATAATTTGAGTTCTCGATAATTACATCTCCCCTCTTTATAGCTCTAGTATTTTTAGGTTTAATTTTTTCTTCTGCATACTTCACTCTGGGCATAGTAGATCTTATAGTATATTCACTGGCATCTCCCCTGTAAAAATGCAGCTCCTTATATAAAATTTTAGCTTCTGTTTCAGATAGTTCGACTTCTAACTCTACATCTAATGTTAGCAGCCCCCTTCTAAGCTCTCCCAACGCCTTCAATTCATCCTCAGAAGCAAAGCAGTTAGCTATAATAATATCATCCACGACATCGGTATTCCAAAGGTCTCTTGCCTGTACTGTAATATCCTCTATATACCTATGCTCCTCTAGCGTGCATAATCCCTCTGATAACGGCCATGGTCCAAAGGCAGCAGCTGTGGAATTTATAAATGCAGCTACCCTTATTCCATGACTTTTATAATTTTTAGAAGTTTCTAAAAAGAGATCTTTTTTTAGCCCGCTTCTTTTTTTTGGATAAAAATTATGACATCCCAATATATTATGGGTGTCTGCACAGTATGACAAGATATTTTCAAGATATTTATTGGGCTGACTGACATTTAATTCAATCATCAGATTTTCTTTATTGTAGGTCATCATCGCTTCTTCAGATCCTGAGAATCCCTCATCTAACCTAAGTCCATCTACGCCCATTTCCTCAAAGAAAGACAGGTTGTTGTAGGAGATATCTAAATCCCTAAATACACATGGTGCTACATCTACTATAACCTCAAAATTATGGTTTTTAGCATGGGTAATTATCTCTTTAAACTCTTTTACTATCTCCGATTTATTCCCTTTTACAGACAGTAAGCATGTAAATATCCTGTCAAAACCATATTTTGAAGCTTTTGTTATATAGTTTTTATTCTCCTCCAAACCAGCATGTTCGGGATATACCGATATTCCTAATCTTCTCATCTCATAACTCTCCCTTTTTAATTTTTAATTTTCTAACTCTAAAGATTTTTCATATACTTTTACAAAAGGCGTGTATATAAAGTACGATAATGCCACCAGTCCCACACTAAGGATCAATGCCCCTGCACTAAAGTTTGTTGCTAATAAAGCTGCTATCGGTCCTGGTGTTGTCCATGGTACTAAACTTACAATTTTTCCTACTAAACCTGTTTTTACAGCATACCAGGCAATGGTAGCATTAATTATAGGCACTCCTAAGAAAGGTATAAATAAAATTGGATTCATAACTATCGGTGCACCAAATATTATCGGTTCATTTATATTAAATAATCCTGGAATTGTTCCTAATTTCCCTATTGATCTCAAATGATCTGTTTTACTTCTAGACATGGCTATTGCAAGTCCTAATGTTGCCCCGGCCCCTCCTAAATATACAAAGGCATCCAAAAATCCTCCGGCTAAAATCTTAGGGATCTTTTCTCCTGCCTGTAATGCTGCTTGATTAACTGCCAAGTTAGACAAAATAATTGGATTTATGATTGCTACCACTACATTTACACCATGTAATCCGGCAAACCATAGGATATGAACTATTAAAATAATTAATAAAACTGCTGGTAAACTGTCTGAAGCTGATATAAATGGTGCAAAAGTATCCATTATTAATTTAGGAATCATCTTTCCTGTACTTTGAACCCAGTTATTGATAGGCTGTAAAATTACTATTACAGCAATAATTGGCGTCAATAACTCAAATGATTTTGCAATTGCCGGCGGGACAGAATCAGGCAATTTTATTACCATCTTCTTTGTAGCCATAAATCTATATATTTCAATAGCTATAAATGAACCTATGATAGCTGTAAATAATCCATTTGCGTCCAGATATCTGGCATCCATCACCGGCATCCATCCACCGTCTACATGAAATACATTCATTACTTGAGGATCTTTTGCCATGGGTACCCAATCTAACTTTGCTGAAGTCATAAGGAAAGTAAATAATGTTAAAAAACCACCTGTAATACCATTCAACTTATATTGATTAGACAGACTATATCCAATACCAAAGGATACAAATAATGACATAACTCCCATGCTTACATAAAATGGCTGCACCCAATTAGCCTTATGAGCAGTCATTAAGTCCACATACCATTGCATATACAGTGGCGACGCTTTATCTGTAAAAGGTAAGTTCACTAAAAGCAATATAAATGATCCCACTATTAAAAATGGCATGGTAAATACAAATCCGTCTTTTAATGCTGTAAGATGTTTTTGATTAGCCATCTTAGATGCCAATGGCATCAAATGTTTTTCGGTAAATGCTGTAAATTTATTCATAAATTTTTCCATTATTCCCCCCTGTATTTATTAAAATTTTATTTTTTAAATTCTTTATACATTTCAATTATTTCCATGCTTAAAACTCTTGCTTATATTACATCTAA
>JAUXGP010000106.1 GCA_030621995.1 Psychrilyobacter sp. | reverse complement strand
TTGGAAACGACTCATTGTCTATGAATAATTTATCGGATAAATTAGGTATTACCATGGGGACTGCTACAGTTGCTATCAATAAATTATCCAATAAGGGATTTATAACCAGAAAAAGATCGGACAATGACAGGAGAAAAGTTTTTGTTTCCCTATCGAAAAAAGGTGAGGATGCACTTACTTATCACAATAACTTTCATAAAATGATAATTTCAAGTATTACAAAGAATATAGAAACAGAAAATTTAGAAATATTTACTACAGTATTTAATAAAATATTGGAAAATCTTAAAAATCAAGTGGAATTTTTCAAACCGGATGTTATCACTAATTTCTTAGAGGGTGATTCTGTAAGTGTTTTAGATGTCAAAGGAACTCCTGTGATTAAAAATTTCTTTGCTGGAATGGGTATAAAATTATATACAGAGTTAAAAATAATATCTAATTCACACAGGGTGATTGCTATAAGAACTCCCGATAATGAAGTGGTAGAGATAAATACCATAGATGCCAAAAATTTAGTAGTAGTAAAAAAAGATATATAAGAAAATAATATTAGGAGGGAGGGGCTAACCTTCCTCCTATTTTTGATGGAATAAAAATTTAGCCGCCAATTAACACTAATATTGACAAATTCAAAACTGAACCACGAATTACGCGAATAAATATGAATGAAATTATTTTTGACATAATATTACAGATTAATAAGGATTATTTTAAATATTTAGACGCAGACTTTGAACTCTTCCTCCTAGGTTTCCCTTCGTTAAGGAAACCAAAGTTAGGAGTGAAAGAAAAAAATGCAATTAAAGTAAAAGAATAAAATCGGATTTTGTCAGTATTTAAAAGTCAGATCTTAGTCAGCGTCAAAAGAGTTTTTATTCGTGAAAATTAGTGACAAAATAAAAAGGAGAAAAAATTATGTTATATATAGACGGGATATCCCTGACAAAATTAAAAGACGAACTAGATGAAACATTAAAAGGCAGAAAAGTAACTAAAATATTTCAGTATTCACCACTGAGTCTATCCATATTTTTAGGAAAATTAAATTTGTATATCTCAGCTACTCCTAATCTGCCTATTTGCTATATAGCCACTAAAAAAGAGATAGCTCCTGATAAACCTATGAGTTTTTCACTGTCCCTCAGGAAATATCTGGTAGGTGCAATCTTAACAGGGGTAGAGCAGTATAAAAATGACAGGATCCTGCTTTTGTCATTTGAAAAGATCAACGAATTAGGAATAAAACAGAAAGTTAAATTGATCGTTGAGATCATGGGTAAACACAGCAATATCATCTTGGTGGATGATAACTATATGATCTTAGATCTATTGAAAAAGTTTTCTATAGAGGAGAATAAATTGAGGTTACTCATGGGAGGAGCTAAATATAAGTTTCCGATTATTACTGAAAAAGCAGACCCTAGAGAGGTAACTGCGGAAGAATTTGATAATTATCTGGATGAAAATACGTTGATTCAAAATATAGATGGACTGGGTAAACTCACAGCTAAATATATGACTGATTACAATAAATTTTGTGACCTTATAGATGATACCGCATCTCCCACCCTCTATAAACAAAATGGAACTATCAAATACGGAACCATCTTCAGCCTTCCATTGGAGGGGTATGAAGAGGTAAATTTTGAGTCGATCAATGAGATGATAGATACCTATATAATAGAGACATTAAATTCAGAACAGTTCAGCAATCAAAAAAGGACTCTGGCTAAAGTTGTGGAGAAGGAACTGAAAAAAAATAAGAAAACCATTAAAAATATAAACAGAGATATAGAAAAATATTCTACCTATGAAAAATATAAAAAAATAGGAGATATTCTGGCAGCTAACCTATATTCATTGAAAGGATATGAAAAAAGTGTTACCCTCTATGATTTTTATGAAAACTGTAATATAGAGATAACTTTAAATCCTCAAAAGAGTTCCAATGAAAATCTGGATAACTACTATAATCTCTATAATAAACATAAAAGAGGATACAGGCATAGCGGTGAAAGACTAGAGACTATAAAATCTGAAATTGTATATTTAGAATCTATCTTATCCTTTATAAATCACGCTCAGGACAAAAAAACCTTGGAAGGTATTGAAGAGGAGTTAATAGCTAACAGATATCTAAAGAAGATAGTAAAAACAAAGAAGAAGAAAAAAATAGCTAAAATTATGCCTCCGACTACCGAGATAGACGGACTTACGGTATATTATGGAAGAAATAATATAGAGAATGAATATGTGACATTTAAAATAGGAGACAGGCACGATCTCTGGTTCCATGCCAAAGATGTTCCCGGGAGTCACCTGATAGTCAAGACCAATGGTGATGAAATATCTGATGAAACTCTCTATAAAGTAGGAGAGCTGGCTAGCCAGCATTCAAAAATAGGGCAGGGAGAAACCATTCGAATAGATTATTGTCTAAAAAAATATGTAAAAAAAATAAAGGGAGCAAAACCTGGATTAGTAATTTATTCCAATGAGAAATCGGTTTTTATGAAGAAGGGGTAGAACGCAGGTAAGAACTCCCTCCTTTGCTTCCTCCCTCGATCCACGAGTATTTAAAATTTACTCAATTGAGCAGATTTTAAAATGTGGATAAAGAGGGAGGGAGCGATTCTGTGGGGAGAATAAACTCACCTCTTTGTTTCTCCTCTCTTTCGATAAATAGAGGAGGAGGCGATTCTGTGTGTGTGGGGAATTAATTAAAA
The DNA here is from genome assembly GCA_030621995.1 of Psychrilyobacter sp. GTDB lineage: Bacteria > Fusobacteriota > Fusobacteriia > Fusobacteriales > Fusobacteriaceae > Psychrilyobacter. Next base: position 3,410 of record JAUXGP010000106.1, on the reverse strand, counting down.
AGGAAGTAGATAAATGATAACAGGTGAAATAAAGAATAAAGTAGATCAAATGTGGGAGTGGTTTAAGAATAAAAATGTTATCATAAAATCACTTATAGGAATAATAGGTGTGTTTATTATAATTTGTCTTTTAATAATTGCAGTAGCATATACTCCTTTGTATTCGCCTATTACTAATGGTGAATGGGCAACAGTAATTGCAACTTTTTTTGCAGGAACATTAGGAGGGTTAATTGCACTAGGTGGTATTTGGTGGCAATTGAATCATGAAAAAGAAGAAAAAAAGAAAAGAGTGAAAAAGTATTTAAAGTATATAATTAGTCAAAATAAAACAAAACAAAATGATTTTTTGTTAGAGTTTATACGATCATTAACTTTTAGGAGTGTTATTGCAGAAATGAAAATTATTGAATCATCAGTAGATAAATTTGATGAATTTAGCGAAGATTATTTTGATAAAAATATAGATAGTATATTAAATTTAGAAAATTGTGATTCTATAATGAAACTACAGACTAAGATAAAAAAAATAAATAAAATATATCATGATAACTATGAATCTTATTACGATAGGAAATCAATTTTTGAAAATAAGGACGATAATTTTGAAGATTTAATAAGTTTAATTGGGAATTATTCTGCTATACTAACCTATATTGATCAACATAAAACTGTAGTAGCTAATTTAGATAAGTTTCTAGAAACTTTTAATGAACTGAATAAAAAGCCAGAACTTATTTTAAGTAGTAAAAAGAATATAGATCTTTTAAAGATGTTTTCTAGTAGAATTAGAACTTCAAATTTTCAAGAAGAAGAATACTTCACAATATGTAATATTCTAAATGAACAGCTTCTCTCTCTATTAGTAACAGTTGTGGGTATTTATGTTCCTAAAACTATATTTAGTGATAAAATTTCAAGGTATATTTTTCATAATTTAAGTGCTAATAAATTGAGCTTTGAAGTCTACAACCTTTTAAAAGGTATAGAAATAGAGTAATAGTTACTGGATAAATAAGGGAAGTCGTGTCGAGTTTTTGTTTTAAAGTGGAATAAGTTAGAAGTATTGCTAAAACTCTAAAAATACACAAACTGCAAAGTTTGATATAAATTAAAATAAAAAATGGAAGTGATCACATTGGTAAGAAAAATAAAATTTAAAAAGAAATCAAATTATAATAATATTGATCCAGGGATTATTCCAGTTGAAGAATATGATTTATTGGAAAAAAACATAGTGGATATGATGACCTATAATACTTTTCTTGATAATGGAATGGTCAGATTAAAAGAAACTATTGATGAAAAAATAATGTTAGAAGTTCCAATATTTAAAACGATAAATGATTATTTAGAAATTTTAAAAAAGGAAGGGGAAATAAGGTTGACTAAAATAGGAAATTTACCTCCTAAATATGTAAAAGAACTTTATCATAATAATGAAATAAAAGAGGGATTAATAGAAGATGGGATTTCTACTTTAAGAAATGAATGGGACAGTGAGGGTGTAGTAGTTGCGAGGGTCATAGCAGAAATATGTAAATTTACAAAGATAAGAAAAAATACATTATCATTGACGGTGATTGGAAAAAAAATTATGGAAGATAAAAGAGCTTTTTTTAGAGAAGTTATGATAACTTTTACCAATGGATATAACTGGGCTTATCTTGATGGATATGATGAACTGTTGAGGCTAGGAGAAATTGCTTCATATACATATTATCTAATTAATAAATATGGAAACACTTTGAGATATACAACATTTTATTCTGAAAAAATAGTACTTGCCTTTCCCATGGTTTTATTGCCTTTAGAAACTAAAAACAATTATACTCAAACAAGAGAGGATCAATTTAATAGTATTTATAGCCTTAGAACATTTAAAAGGTATATGGAATTTTTAGGAATAGTAAAACTTAGCTCAGAAGGTTTTGATAAAAAAATTATAAAAAAACAGCTCTTCGATAAAATAATTGACTTAACTCCTATTAACAGAATGAAAGACTTAAATCTTAAAGAGAGAAAAAAGGATGGGATAGAAGGTTTAATTTCATATCTTAATCCAAATCAATTATCAAAATTAAAATTTGATAAGGATGAATAAAAAAATCAATCTCGCAATTCAAAAATACCCTTTCACTAAAACCTTCATCCCTTAGGTTCTCCTCTCTTTCGATAAATAGAGGAGGAGGCGATGCTATGGGGAGAAAGAAAAATGAACTGGCTCCTTTGTATCCCCTTTTGATCCACAAGTATTCAGAATCTACTCAACTGAGTAGATCTAAAATGTGGCCAAAGAGAGTGGAAAGCGATCCCATGGTGAGAATGAACTCACCTCTTTGTTTCTCCTCTCTTTCGATAAATAGAGGAGGAGGCGATGCTATGGGGAGAAATAAATATGAACTGGCTCCTTTGTATCCCCTCTCGATCCACAAGTATTTAGAATTTACTCAATTGAGTAAATCTAAAATGTGGGTAAGGAGAGGGGGAAGCGATCCCATGGTGAGAAAAATAATTAAAAAAGAAGAAAATAGAAGAGTGTTTAGTGTAAGTAAAGGAAAATTTTAATTCTATTATGCAGAGAGCATTTAGAGGGGAGTCGTTTTAAGATGGAAGTTAAAGAAAAAGGTAATGGGGAAATTAAAGATATAAAAAAGAGTAAGTTTTATTTAACTCTTATTTTGAAAGTGGTAGTTGTAATTCTAGGTTCTATTTTAAGTTTTTCATTAGGAAGTTATATTAGTGAAAAAAACGAAGAAAAGAAAACTAGAACACTAGCTATTGTATTAACTCAAGAATTAAACGATATAAGCTCAACAATAGAGTCTATGCCGAAAAGAAAAGAACTTATAGAAAATACCACCACTATTTTACCATTAGAATATAATGAAATAAAAATGAAAGATTTAATTTTATTAAAAAAAGCAGGTTTAAATTCTATTGAAATAAAAAAACTTAGTGAAATATTTAAAATTCTTTCAAATATAAATACAACGATAGAGTATATTAATAGATCACATGAAAAAAAGGATGTTTTGCTTCATGATGCTTTACTAAAAGCTTTAGTTGATTTAGTAGAAGATGAAAGTTTTAGAAAGAATCTTAAAGAAACTAATCTAATAGAGGATAAACTTCTAAAATACATAAATAAATAGTATATTTACTGAGTAAATCAAGAGAGAGGGTCAAAAAGATTCCAAAGTTTCCGCCTTTGATACGGGTTACTTTTTCTCTGTAGCAAGAAAAAGTAACCAAAAAGTGCCAGAAGTTTATAAATTGTCTTAGTGGAGTAAGTCACGATTGTTGTTGTAGAAACACTACAGCGGAAGTGTAACGACTATAAACTTCGGAAGAATCTGAGATAAAGAAAAGTTCTAAAAATAAACCCTTATTACCTTTACTTGGTTACT
>JAUXGP010000219.1 GCA_030621995.1 Psychrilyobacter sp. | reverse complement strand
TCTCTGGTAAGGGAGGAGCTGGGAAAACCACTTTAACAGCTTCCCTCATCCCATATTTAGAAGATTTAATCATTGCTGACTGTGATGTAGTTGCTCCAGATTTAAATATCTTACTGGATCCAAAAATAAAATCTACCCATAGATTTGTAGGATTAAAAAAAGCCATTATAGATCAGGAAAAATGTATTAAATGCGGTCTCTGTGAAAAACACTGTAAATTTTCTGCCATCTCAAAGGATATAATCTTAGCCCAATCTAAATGCGAGGGGTGCGGGGTCTGTGAGTTTATCTGCCCTGTAGATGCAATCTCAATGGAGGATGCAGTCGTGGGAGAACTCTATGAATCGGACACAGCTTTTGGAAATTTTGTCCATGCAAAACTTATACCTGGAGAGGAAACATCTGGAAAATTAGTGGCCGAAGTCAGAAAAAAAGCCAAAGCATTGGCAGTTTTAAACAATAAAAAAAATATAATAATAGATGGTTCCCCTGGTATTGCCTGTAATGTTATCAGTTCTCTCACAGGAGCCAGTCAGGTTGTTATAGTTACTGAGTCTACTTTTTCCGGGCTTCACGATCTGAAAAGGGTCTACGAATTGACTAAAAAATTAAATCTTAAAGTTCAGGTAGTTATCAATAAATTCGATCTGTCTCCCCACCATAGTGAGATGATTGAAAAATATTGTTCAGAAAATAATATTGTAGTAGGATTAAAGATACCATTTACTACAAAAATAGTGAAGTCTATCGTCACTAAAACTATTCCCTCTGTAGGAGAGAAGGAATTTTTTAAAGAGATAAGATTTTTTAAATTCATAAATGATTTAATTTAGATCGTTATAAGAGATTTACAGTCTAATCTTTGGATTAGAATTAATTCAGGGACGTATTTTACGTCCCTATTTTTGAAAAAAGGTGGTTTTAAAATGCAGACAACTTTATCCTGCGTCCCATGTCTTATTAAACAGGGGATAAAAATAGCAGATTTTTTAAATATAGATGACTTGAAAAGCGAAGAAATGATGAGGGAAATTCTAAATTCACTAAAAAAAGAAAATTATAAAAACCCTCCTCCATACCTGGCGAAAAATGTATATTCTATAATATGCAAGTTTGCCCAGACGGACAATCCCTATAGGGAGATTAAAGAGTACTACAACAAAGAACTTTTAGGGATGGAAACAAGGCTTAAGGAGATAATAGATAATTCCTCTGATAGTTTTAATGTAGCTTTAAAGCTAGCAATTACAGGAAATATAATAGATTTTGGAACAGAATACAATATTACAAAAGAGTTTGTTTTGAAAAAATTCGACGAAGTTCATGAAAAACAACTAAAAATAAATGATAGTATTGAAATGTATAAAAAACTAGAAAAAGCAGACACACTCCTCTATATCGGAGACAACTGCGGAGAGATAGTAATTGACAAGGTATTTATCGAGCATTTAAAGAGTATTTTTCCAAATTTAAATATATACTATGGTGTAAGGGGAAAGCCGATCATAAATGATGTGACTCTGGAAGATGCCAAGATGGTTAAAATGGAGGAAGTGGCAGAGGTTTTAGACAATGGAGATGGAGCTCCTGGAACTGTTATCAAGGATGTGAAAGATGAATTCAAAAAACTTTTTTACAAGTCAGATATAGTGATAGCAAAGGGGCAGGGGAACTATGAAACTTTAAGTGGGATAGACAGAGAAGATGTATATATGCTGTTTATGGCAAAATGTGATGTCGTGGCAAAAAAAATAGGTGTTGAGCCGATGAGTTTGATATGTATGGAAAACGACAGTAATTGAAGAATGATAAGGAGTAGTCGCTATGATAAATGAAAAACTTCTTTTGAAGACAAATATTCAAAAACTTTTCAAAAATTCTCCTTTTATCGTAGAAATTTTTGAGAATTATGGATTAAAGTGCATGGGATGTACATTTTCTGAAAAGGTAACCTTAGAAGAAGCTTTAAAAAGTTCTAAATTACCTTCGAAAGAAATTATTGAAGAAATAGTGGCATATTTGGAGTGTAAGTCCAAAACTTAAGTTTGGATAAAACTTAGATATTGCTAAAGATTGTAAAAAAAGTAAATAATTAGGAGAAAAAAATGAAGAAGACAGTTATGTTAGGGGATAGTATAACCGAATGGAATCCCTTAAAACACAATGAAATATTAAATTTAGGTGTCGCTGGAGACACTACATTGGACATTTGGTCAAGGATAGGAGAAGTAAAAAAATTAGAGTGTAACAAGATAATTTTCAAGGCTGGGATAAACGATATCCTGAAAAAATTCTCATTGGAGAAAAGTTGTGATCTTTATAAAAAAATATTACAAATATTGCAAATAAATTTTGAAGAAATTATTCTTTTATCTGTACTTCCTATAGAAAAACATGGAAGAATAAATGCAAAAGTTCGAAAATTAAATAAAGATATAGAAAAAATTGCAGCATGCAATAATTTTAAATTTTTAGATTTACATCATCTTTTTTGCGATGAAAAACTTAACTTAAAGAGTGAGTATTCCACTGATGGTATTCACCTCTCAACCCAAGGATATGAAGTGCTCAATAGTGAGATATTAAAATTACTGTAAATGATTAATAGTTTGAATTATCTCTCGGATAGTTTATGAAGAAATTTGAAACAGAAATAAAAGATCAAAAGGAGAGTATCTGTATGGAGATAATTACTTTAGTTGAAAATTTAGTCTATAAAAAGGATTTAAAAGCAGAACACGGGTTATCATTTTTGATTAAAACAGGAGATTGTAAAATACTATTTGATGTTGGGCAAACAGGAATAGTTCTTGAGAATGCAAAATTGATGGAAGAAGATTTGAAAGATATAGACTTTATAATATTAAGTCATGGCCATTATGATCACACAGGCGGACTGGAAAAAGTTTTAGAAGTTAATAAAACAGCAAAAATAATTATGAAAAAAAATATCCTTCAGCAAAAGTATTCAAGTACCACTGGGAATATGAGAGAAATAGGTTTTAAGCTGAGGACTGAATATAAAAATTACCCCAATGAATTTTTAATTCTTGAAGAAGATTACATTTTAAATGAAAATATTAGGGTTATTACAGAGATAAGCGAATATACGGATTTTGAAAAAATTGAACAAAATTTATTTGTTAAAGATAGTGATAATTATGTGGGGGATAAATTCCAGGATGAACTTTTTTTAGCTGTAGTCAAAGATGAAAAGTTGAATATTATTACAGGATGTTCACACAATGGAATTATAAATATTTTAAAAACAGCTATGAAGAAAATAAAGATAAATAATATAAACTTAGTCCTGGGTGGAATGCATCTAAGCGGGATAAAACTAAATGAAAGATGTCTTCAAGAGAAAAATAATGAAAAAATTCAAAAAACAATTGAAGAATTAAAAAAAATAAACATAGATAAAATTTATACAAATCATTGTACAGGGATAGATGGTTTTATCAAATTAAAAAATGCAATGGAAGATAAAATTTCTTATAGTTATACAGGAAGTAAAATAAGGATATAGCAGATAAG
>JAUXGP010000053.1 GCA_030621995.1 Psychrilyobacter sp. | reverse complement strand
TTGATTAGAGTTAATTGGTGTAAATTAAAGATATTGCGATAGTTTTTAGTTGTAAGTTATTTATTTGTGCAGAGCACATCGGAGGAAAGATGAAAAAAATAATTTTAACGGCAGGAGGGACAGGGGGGCATATCTATCCAGCCTTGGCAGTAGCAGATGAATTGAAGAAGAAAAAAATAGATCTGCTTTTCATAGGGACTTGTCACAGGATGGAAAAAGAGATAGTTCCAAATGCAGGATATAAATTTACAGGCTTAGATGTTTTACCTCTAAGAAGTTTTAAATCAATAATAAAAGTCTTAAAAGCGACAAAAAGGGCTATGTCGATATTGAGGAAGGAAAAACCTGATGCAGTGATTGGGTTTGGAAATTATATATCTATCCCCACTCTGTTAAGTGCTATGATTTTAAGAATTCCTATATATCTGCAGGAGCAGAATGTTACTTTAGGCTTGGCTAATAAGATATTTTATAGGTTTAGTAAAAAAATGTTTTTGGCTTTTGATCTAACCTATGATGAGCTGCCTTCAAAGTATCAATCCAGACTGCAGGTTACAGGAAACCCGCTTAGAAAGGAATTTTATACCCTGGATCACTATAATGAGAGAGAGAAGATAAAATTAGAAGATCATGAAAAGATGATTCTGATCATGGGTGGAAGTTTAGGAGCCAGAAGTATCAACGAAGCATTGATCAAAGAATGGGATTCTTTTTTAAAAGAAAAAAATACAAGGATATACTGGGCTACCGGGGAAAAAAACTATGAAGAGGTTATGTCTAAATTATCTAAATATAAATTAACAGACCAAATAAAACCATATTTTGAAAATATGGCTAATATAATGTGTGCTGCTGATCTGGTATTGTGCAGGTCGGGAGCCTTGACAATCTCGGAATTAATAGAGTTAGGTAAACCATCGATATTGATACCGTATCAACTCCGTGAAGTAGGACAATTTGAAAATACTAAAATTCTTTCGGAAAATAAGGCTAGTTTCATATATAAAGATGGAGAAGCCGGGAATGCTGTTAGGATGGCTTTGGAATTAGTAAAAAATGAACACGAACTAAAAGAGATGAGAGCGGCATTAAAAAGAATGAAAAAAGGAAATTCAGCAGAAAAAATAGTGGACGCTTTAGAGATTTGGGGGAATAAATAGATGAAAAAAGTATTTTTTATAGGAATAAATGGTATAGGCATGAGCGGGCTGGCTAAAATAATGGCTAAGAACGGATATCGGGTAAGCGGGTCGGATCAAGCTAAAAAAGATGTTAGTATAGAATTAGAAAGTTTAGGAGTCAAAATTCATTATGAACATGATGCAAAAAATATAGTGGGAATAGACTTGGTAGTGAGATCCAGTGCTATAAAACAGACTAATCCAGAATATAGATATGCCTTAGACAAAGGGATAGAAGTGATAAAAAGAGGGGAACTTTTGGCTAGATTATTCAATGAAAAATCTGGGATAGCAGTGGCTGGAACCCATGGGAAAACTACTACCAGCTCTATGTTAGGAGCTGTGATGTTACCGCTGGATCCATCCATCGTAGTAGGGGGGATCTTACCAGAGATAAATTCCAATGCCTGTTGTGGTACAGGAGAATTTTTAATAGCAGAAGCAGATGAAAGTGATAACTCATTTTTATATCTATTGCCGGAATATTCGATCATAACCAATATAGAGGCGGATCATTTGGAAAATCACGGCAGTTTTGAAAATATAAAAAAATCATTTACTCAATTCTATGAGCAGACTAAAAAACTCACCCTGCTGAATATAGATTGCTTGGAGTCAAAAAATATACTGGGATCCAGGGATAAAATTATGACCTACAGTATAGAAGGAAAAGCTGGTATATATGCAGATAACATTAGAATAGTAGACGGAAAGAGTGTCTACGATGTAATCTTAGACGGCAAACTTTTAGGAGAATTTAGGTTGACTGTACCTGGAAGACATAATATTTCCAATAGTTTAGGAGTGATATACCTGGCGTATACTTTAGGAGTGTCTCTGGAGGAGATAAAAATCAGGCTGGAAAAATTTAAGGGTGCTAAAAGAAGGTATGATATTCTTCTGGATGGAGATATAAGGATCATAGATGATTATGCACACCATCCGACGGAGATAAGAGCAACATTAGAGGGGGCTAAAAAAATAGAAGCCAAGAAAATAACGGCAATTTTTCAACCTCATAGATACAGCAGAGTAAAGTTTTTATATGAAGAATTTAAAGGGTGTTTTGATCTGGCTGATGACGTAATTTTACTGCCTGTTTATTCGGCAGGAGAGGAAGATATCTACGGAATCACACTAAAAGATCTTGGTCGTGATATATATACTACAGGGACAACAAAGATATTAACTACTGTGGAAGAAATATTAGAAGAAGTGAAAGCTGAAGACAGGACTTATATCTTTATGGGGGCAGGGACAATTTCACAGATGGCCTATGAGGTAGTTGAAAGTTTGGAGGTAAAATGAAAGTATATAAATACCATCATATGAGGGAATATTCTAATATGAAAATTGGTGGAACAGCCAAAGAATTAATAGTAATAGAGAAAAAAGAAGAATTGATTGAAGTTTTAAAAACCAGGGAAAAAACTTTTCTTATAGGCAACGGAACCAATACATTGATTCCGGATACAGATATGGATATATCATTTATAAGTTTAAATAAATTAAATAAGATAGAAGATCTGGGAGATGGAAGGATCTATGTGGAATCGGGATTAAATTTTGATGATTTGATCGATTTTATGGGAGAAAATAATTATTCAGGATTAGAGAATCTAGCGGGAATTCCCGGAAGTGTAGGAGGTCTGATCTATATGAATGGAGGAGCCTATGGTTCTGAAGTTTTTGATCATATAGAGGAGATCGAGATAGTAGATGAAAATTTTGAAATTAGAAGGATAAAGAAATCAGAGATCTATGTCACTTATAGAAATACAGAGATTCAGCAAAAAAAATGGATAGTTATAAGTGCTGTATTTAAATTTGATATTGGATTTAATGGAGAAAGGGTTGCAGAACTAAAAGGAAAAAGAGAGGCTAGACACCCTCTGACTATGCCGAATCTGGGGAGTACCTTCAAAAATCCGGAGGGACATTTTTCAGCTAAATTGATAATAGCTGCTGGAGTACAGGGTCACAGAGTAGGGGATATGCAAGTTTCGAACATCCATCCAAATTTCTTAGAGAATCATGGAAATGCTAAATATAATGATGTTATCGAGATAATCAGGATAGTCAAGGAAAAAGTAAAACTGGATTCAGGGATTGAACTAGAGGAAGAGATAGTAATTATAGAAGACTAGGAGAGAAAATATGAGAATAGCAGTATTGATGGGGGGGATCTCCTCAGAAAGAGAAATATCACTAATGAGTGGAGGAGCTATCTTACAGGGGCTTCTAAATTTAGGCTATGATGCCTTTAAGATAGATCTGGTGGAAGAAAATTATTTGACTGCACTTATGGAAAATGAATATGATCTGGCTTATGTGGCTTTACACGGTGAATTTGGTGAGGATGGAAGGGTGCAGGCGGTCTTAGATATTCTAAAAAAACCATATACAGGATCAGGTGTAACAGCCAGTGCTGTATCTATGGATAAAATTTTAACTAAAATAATTGTAGATGATTTTGGAATTAAAACACCAATGAAGTATACTAATATAGATGAGGTAAAAAAATACCCAATAGTGATAAAACCTTCTAAAGAGGGATCCAGTGTGGGTCTCTATATCTGCCAGGAATTTTGTGAGGCAGAGAATGCAGTAGAAAAATTAAAAGGGATAGACATGGTGATAGAGGAATTTATTGCCGGGGAAGAGCTGACTGCTGGAATTTTAAACGGGGAAAAATTAGGAGTGGTAAAGATAATACCTGATTCAGGAACCTATGATTTTGAGTCGAAATACACAGCGGGAAAGACTCTATATGAAGTTCCAGCAAGAATAGAAGAAAATTACTATGAGGAAGCTATGGAAATTGCATCTAAAGTGCATGAAATATTGAACCTTAAAGGGATTAGCAGAAGTGATTTTATCCTCTCGGAAGAAGGTTTATACTTTTTAGAGGTAAATACCAGCCCCGGGATGACTCCTACAAGTTTATTGCCTAAATTAGGAGAACTGAAAGGTTATAGTTTTGAAACAATATTAGAGAAAATAGTGTCAGATCTTAATATTTTATAATAGTTTAGGTATATATTGTAAAAAACAGGTAAAAATGTTATATTTAAAATAATAGACTAGGTGAAATGAATATGAAAAAAATATTGCAAATGATATTCATAGGAACAATATGTTGGTATACATATACTAAACATGGAGACTTTAAAAAAGCCTCCATATTTGACGTTACCGAAGTAAGTGTAAATGTGAAAAATTTAGAGTTAGTAGATGATTTGGTAAAGAGTATAGAAGACCTGAAAGGCAAAAATATCCTGGATATAGATAAAAAAAAATTGAAGGATAAAATATTAAAAGATGTAAGGGTAAAAGATGTAGTGATAAAAACGCAGATGCCCGATATTTTATTGCTTAATATAAAGGAAAAGGAACCTTTTGTATATATAGAGTATAAAGGTAGTATCTATCTATCCGATGAATTAGGAAAGATATACGGGTATATGAAAGAGAGTAAAAAATATAACATGCCTTTATTCAGGATAGATCATGAGAATGAAATAAAAGAATTTATTGAAATAATGGAAAAAATTAGTTTTAAAGATGAGATATCTCAGATATATAAGGTAAATAATGGAATAGTAATCACAACAAATACAGGCCTTAAAATAATCACAAATATAGATGTAGATAGAAGAAAATATGGGGTTGTAAAGAAGCTGTACGATCAAATAAAACCTCAAGATAAAAAAAGAAACCAGATAGAATATATTGATTTGAGGTTTGAAGACTACATTATAAAAAAGGGTAGAGGGTGATCAAAGATGATGAGAAGGATAAGAACAGGAATAGATATAGGGTCATCTAAAACAACTATTATTGTAGGTGAATTATATGATTCTGGAAAAAATATAAAAATATTGGGGCAGACTATTATCCCGTCCAATGGAATAAAAAAAGGGGAGATAATCGATGGGGAATTATTCAGCAGAACCCTGAGATTGGGAAAGGAAAGGCTGGAAGACAAGATCGGAATTGTGATAAAAAAAGCCACTATAGGTGTCAGTGGAAGTGATATAAAGTCCAGTACTACAGAGATCGAGTATAAACTCTCTGATGAGGAGATAGAAATTACCGAGGATCACTGCGATCAAATTCTTGAAATCTCTAAAGATAAGGTGGTTAAAGAAGGCGAGCAGGTGATAACTAAGGAGATCTATAACTATAGGATAGATGACTCTGGAATAATGAAAAATCCGGTGGGAAAAGTTGGAAATAAATTAAAGGTAAATGTTCATCTGATAAGGATCCCCAAAGTAAGGGTGAAAAAAATAGTAGAAACAATGAATAAAGCAAAGATAGAGGTGGACAGCCTCATATATAATGGAGAAGCAGCTTCTAAAGCAACTCTAAAAAAAATAGATAAGGTAAACGGGGTAGCACTGGTAGATATCGGGTATGGTTTGACAGAGATAACAATCTTTAAAAATAACAGGCTGATCAGTACAAATGTGATACCTATAGGCGGGATGCACTATGTCAATGACCTTAAATATGTACTGGAATTAAATTGTGAAGTAGTAAAAAATATCCTGTTGGAGATAAAAAATAAAGATATAGATGAAAAAATCACCGTATCTTATTTGGATAAGGGTGAAAGTGTAACTAAGACATTTGAAGTTAGATATTTAAGGGAGATAATTGATGCCAGAACCGATGAAATACTGGAATATATCTCAAAGAGTATAGAGGCTTCCGGCTATAAAGAGTATCTGAAAAACGGCCTGGTATTAGCTGGAGGAGTCGCAGGAGATTATGGGATTTTAGAGAAATTAAAAGGTTTACTGGATTATGATATCAGGATAGGAACAACTATCAAGATAGATGGAATGACAACTGCACTAAAAAATCCTGCCAGTATTACAGGGATGGGAGTGCTGCTTACAGCCCTTGAAGATGAATATACAGAACTGCAAAAAACAAATATAGAAGATAAATTAGAGGAAGTAAAAGAAAAAACAGAAACTATGAATAAGGTAGAAAAAAAAGAGATAAAAAAAGAAACAGCTAAGAAAAAAACTGGATCTCAAGGCGGATCTAAATTTAAAAAATGGTTGGGGAATTTTATATAGAGTCTATAGTCTAAGGAGGAAGATGGATGATACACACGAATGAGCATTTGGTGAAAATAAAGGTAATGGGGATAGGAGGTTCCGGAGGGAACGCAATAAATGATATGATTGAAGCAGGAGTAACGGGAGTAGAATATATTGCAGCCAATACAGATGCCCAAGATCTACACAACTCTTTAGCTGATATAAGAATACAGTTAGGGGAAAAATCTACAAGAGGTCTGGGAGCAGGAGCTAACCCGGAGATTGGAAAACAAGCAGCAGAGGAAGATATAGATAAGATAAAGACCCTATTGGAAGAAACGGATATGTTATTCATAACGTCTGGAATGGGCGGCGGTACAGGTACAGGTGCAGCACCGGTAATAGCCAGGGTAGCAAAGGATATGGGGATTTTGACAGTTGCTGTAGTTACAAAACCATTTACTTTTGAGGGGAACAACAGGATGAAAAATGCAGATGCAGGGATAGTGAATCTAAAAGAATCTGTAGATGCACTTATTATCATACCAAATGATAAATTATTCGAACTTCCGGAAAAAACTATAACATTACAAAATGCTTTTATGGAAGCTAATAATGTTTTAAAGATTGGAATAAAAGGTCTGGCTGACCTTATATTAAAGACAGGATTAATAAACTTAGACTTCGCTGACATTAAAACGACTATGTTAGATTCTGGGATAGCTATGATAGGATTTGGTGAGATGGAAGGGGAAAATAGAGCCATTAAAGCCACTGAAAAAGCTCTTCAAAGTCCGTTATTGGAAAAATCAATATCTGGAGCAAGCAAGATCCTGATCAATATATCCGGATCATCGGCACTGGGGTTAAATGAAGCTTTTGCAATCTCAAATATGGTAAAGGAAGCAGCAGGAAAATCTGTAGATGACGTGATGTTTGGTGTCACAACTGATGATGAGATGGGAGACAGACTGCAAGTAACTCTGGTAGCCACTAATTTTAGTGAGGAATCTACTGAAAAGAAAGTTGTAGCTATAGAAAAGCCAAACTTAGCTAAACAGGTAGAGAAAAAAGAAGAAGAAGATTTGGAAATCCCTGCGTGGATGAGAAGAAATAACTAATACAAAAACTAACCTATGAAATATTGGGTTAGTTTTTTATTTATTCTTGCTTTAGTTTTACAGATATGATATAATAGATGCACCCTGTTTGAGTGATTTATCACTTGGACAAAATCCAGAGGGAAGGAGGTCAAGTAAATGACTAATTACGAAATCATGTACATTATCAACCCAACAGTTATGGAGGATGCAAGAGGTGCTATCATTGAGAAAGTAGAAACTATCTTAACAGCAGCAACTGCAACTGAATTAAAAACTACAAAAATGGGTGAAAGAAAGTTAGCTTATCCAATCGAAAAGAAAGGAACAGGTTTCTACGTATTAACTACGTTCAAAGCTGAAGGGCAAAACTTACAAGCAGCAGAAAACAAGTTAAACATTACTGAAGAAGTTATGAGATATATCATAACTAAAAACTAATAAGTTTAAGTAAATTGTTTAATTTAGGAGGTATATTATGTCTATGAACTTAGTAGTTTTGACGGGAAGATTAGTTAGAGATCCGGAATTAAAGTATGGACAAAGTGGAATGGCATTTTGCAGATTCACACTAGCTGTCAATAGAATGAAAAAAGATGATCCAGCAGACTTTATTAGTTGCACTGCCTTTGGTAAGACAGCTGAATTGATTGGAGAATACTTGAGAAAGGGTAATAATACCGGAGTACAAGGTAGGATTCAAACTAGAACTTATGAAGTTAATGGTGAAAAGAGATATGGAACTGATGTTATTGTGGATAGAATCGAATTTTTAGAGTCTAGAAACAGTGGTGAAAATAGTTTTGAATCAAATTCTAAGCCTAAAACAACAACAAATAGTTATAATCAACCAAAGTATACAGAACCAAAGCAATCGGGCGTTGTCGAAGAAGAAGATGACGAATTCCCGTTCTAATTTTAGGAGGTGACTGAGTTGGCAGAATTCAGAAAGAGAAGAAGAAGAGCAAAGTTAAGAGTTAAAGCTGAAGAGTTAAACTATAAGAATGCAGATTTATTAAAAAGATTCATGTCTGATAAAGGTAGAATCAATCCTGCAAGAGTAACTGGTGCAAGTGCTAAGTTACAAAGAAAATTAACTAGAGCGATAAAGCAAGCTAGAAACATTGCTTTATTACCTTACACAAACATAGAGAAGTAAGAAATTACTTTTTTGAGCCAAGAATTTATTTCTTGGCTTTTTTTGTAACTCTAAAAATGATAACAAAGTCGATATTTCACAGTAAAATAGTTGAAAATAGAGTGGAATTAAAAGTAAAACGAATAAATTATTAATAATAAGCATAATCGTTATAATAACTTAGTCACGAATAGCACGAATCTACACAAAAAACAAATTTTAATTTATGATTGAAAAATCTATAAAAATCTCGAGAGGAGATAAAAAAAGAATTAAATGGGAGAGGAAAGATAGATGGGAAAGAAGATAAGAAATTATAGGGTATTTGTATTATTTTTGTTGATAAGTATGAATGTTTTTGCAGGAAATATCATAGGAGTTGAGAAGGTAGATGTCTCAAAATACCCAGAAATAAAAATAATTTTAAATGGAAATAGTGGAAATAAAACTATTTTAAAAAATAAAATCACAGAAACTTCGGGATTGAATATTTCTGAAATTACAAAACCATTAGGAGATAATAAAACAGAAGTAATTTATCAAACACCTATAAAATTAAAAGTAAAATCTGGAGATCTAGTAGATGTA
>JAUXGP010000296.1 GCA_030621995.1 Psychrilyobacter sp. | reverse complement strand
TAATAATTGAGCACTATGAATTTTATTTAACTTTTCTATTGCTTTTAATTCAATAATAACTTTCTCTTCTATTATTAAATCTGCTACATATTCACCAACTTTTTTATTATGATAATATACATCAATCGGTACTTGGTTTCTTACTTTTATACCTCTTTCTTTAAAAGCTATTATTAAGGATTTTTCGTATACTTTCTCTAAAAAGCCAAATCCAAGTTCATTATAAACTTCCATTGCTATTCCTATAATTTTATAGGTTAACTCCTTTTCATAAAACATAGTTTTCACCTCTTAATAAAATCTGTGTTTATTTTTAATTTATCTGTGCTATCTGTGTCGAAGTTTTTATCTGTTAAAGTCTGCGTCAAAAGCTTCTTTTCTATCGCACTCACTATCTCTACCCTTGTCTCGTCTGTATAGCTGTCAAAAAACTTATGTTTATAGTTTTCTTTTTTATCCCTGTCAGGAACTATATAGGTTACATCCTTATGTCCGAATACTCCCCATCTCAGAGGTGCTTGAGTCTTCTTATTGGGATAGACAGCCACAATACTCTTCTTTAATGATCCTGCTATATGAGTCGGTCCTGTTGACCCGCCAAAATACACATCTGCTCTATCTATCATAGCAGCGAGGTTTAGGAGATCTCCTCCATTGGCATACAGGTGTAATCTTTCATTATCTACACCAGCCAATATTTTATCTCCTCTTTCATCTTCAGAAATATGACAAGTTAGCACTATATCCAATTTTTTTATTTTTTCTAAAATCGATTTAATCAACTCTATATATTGTTCATCACTTAGATTTTTTGCACTCCCTCCCATAAATGGGTTTATTACCAATATAGGAGATTTTATCTTCTTTTCTTTCAGGAATATTTCTACCGCTTTTCTGTGTTTTTCCTCATAATAGATCTCAGTATTTAACTCAAATAAATCATCAAATCTTTTAGAATCTAATTTTTTCACCAGATCCAAATTATACTCAGCCTCATTTTTAATAGACTTAGATCTTTTCTGCAGCACACCTTTATTGTATATAAAAAACGACTTTATTTTTGATAATGGACCTATTTTAACACGAGCACCGCTGGCTTTGGCCAATTGCATCACAAATTCATCGTTGTATAGAGCTATAAATACATCTGCTTTAAAATATTTTATTTTTTCTATTAATTCTACCCTTCTATAATCATCTATTTTAACTACTCTATCGATATAAGGTAAGTTTTTTACTATCTCATAGTTGTATTTTCTTACCAAAACTGTTATTTCTGCACTGGGATACATTTTTTTCACCATAAAAAAACTGGGGATCGATAACACCAAATCCCCTATCTTGTCTGTTCTAGATATTATTATCCTTTTTATATCTTTCATAAAATATCTCCTACATTAACTTTTATCACCACAAATTTAATTTTTTAATTTTTTGACGCAGACTAGAATCCAACAAAAATTATTTTAACTTTCTTTTTCAACCTCAATTTATTTTAATTTTCAATTATAATTTATCAATTATTAATTTGACTTTCCATCTCTCTTAACTTAAAATATTTTGTCATGGTATACATTCCGCTAAATAACGCTATTATCAAACCCTCTACACCATCTAAAAATCCCAACCTGAATATATACATCCTTATAAATTTAAAAAACGGGTTGATTACTATATTAAACAAACTTGATTTTTTCCCTCTTTTGAGATATTCCTCGGCTCCCAATGTAGTGTACCTGTCAAACCTGGTTATATAATCACTCAAAGTAAGATACGTATGGTGGTATATTTTCTCTACAATCTTTCCTTTTTCCGATCTTGTTTCAAACTCTTCATGGACTAAGTTGTCACTTACCCTTACACTGCCTTTTTTCCATAATCTGGTAGCATATTGATTGGACCACCCGCCATATTTTAGTTCCTTTCCAAAACACACCGAGCACCTGTTTATATCATAGACTTCATATTGATTTTCCCCGTCTATTATCTTTTTAATTTTCCCCTTTAATTCTGTACTTATGACTTCATCTGCATCAATCAGGAGAATCCATTCTCCCTTACATTTTTCTATTACAGAGTTTTTTTGAGGTCCAAACCCCTTCCAATCTTCGGTATAAACTACAGCACCTTTGGATCTGGCGATCTCTACAGTTTTGTCCGAACTATTGCTATCTACAATTATTATTTCATCAGCGAGTTCTCTTACAGCTTCTAAAGTTTCTCCTAAGATTCGCTCCTCATTATATGTTATTATTCCTACCGATAATCTCATATTTTTCCCCTCATTCATTGGCTGCTGAATTCTTTAATTTTCTTCGTGTAATTCGTGACAAACATTTTTTATCATTCTCTAAATTATACCATATATATATTTAAATTTATATATACAAAAAAACACCCCGAAGGGTGTTAAAGTTTTATAGTTGGCTGGGCTGGCAGGATCCGAACCTGCGCATGACGCAGTCAAAGTGCGTTGCCTTACCGCTTGGCGACAGCCCAACAAGTATACTATTATGGTGCCGCTTATCGGAGTCGAACCAATCACCTACTGATTACAAGTCAGTTGCTCTACCAGATGAGCTAAAGCGGCATATTTGAATTGTTAATGGTGCGCCACACAGGGTTTGAACCTGTGACAACTCGATTAAAAGTCGAGTGCTCTACCAGC
>JAUXGP010000257.1 GCA_030621995.1 Psychrilyobacter sp. | reverse complement strand
CTCAAAATTTTCTAGGTAGCAATAGAATTTATTATTATAATAACCTTACATTTCACACTAAATTGATACGTTTTATAGTGAAATTAAAAATAATTACAGTTTATATAAATAATATTGAAAAAAAATAAGAATTAATGGTAAAATATGAGGTAGATTATTAACTTTAGGAGGAAATAAAATTGAATAAAAAGCCTTGGGATAAAGGAATTGCAACAAAAATGCTTACAGAGGACCAGATTGCTGCAAGAGTGGCTGAGTTAGGAGCTCAAATCACAAAGGATTTTAAAGATGTAGAGGAAGATATAATCGTAGTATGTTTATTAAAGGGATCGATTATATTTATGGCAGACCTTTGTAGAAAAATTGAATTACCACTAAAGATGGACTTTATGACTGTATCTAGTTATGGAAATGAATTTGTATCAACCAGGGAAGTGAAAATTAAAAAAGATTTAGATGAAAATATCATGGGGAAACATGTAATCGTAGTAGAGGATATTATCGATTCAGGAAATACATTGAAGACTGTATTAAAGATGTTAGGACATAGAGGACCTAAATCAGTATCACTATGTACATTACTTAACAAGCCTTCTAGAAGGGAAGTTGAGATCGATGTACAATATATTGGTTTTGAAATAGAAGATGAATTTGTATTAGGTTATGGATTGGACTATATGCAGGAATACAGAAATATCCCATATGTAGGTATCATGGGAAATTTAGATGAATTAGAAGACTAAGGAGATAATAAAGGATGAAATATTCAGTAGATGTAATGATCTCAAAGGAAGAGATAGCAGAAAAAGTAGCGGAATTAGGAGCTAGAATAAATAAGAAATACGAAAACAGTGAAGAATTGGTATTGATTGCTCTTCTACGTGGATCAGTAATATTTATGGCTGACCTTGCACGTGAATTAAAATTAGATAACGTTAGATTGGACTTTATGACTGTATCTAGTTATGGAGATTCTATGACGAGTTCTAGAGATGTGAAGATAAAAAAAGATATAGAGGACTGTATCAAAGGGAAAGACATACTTATTGTAGAAGACCTGATTGATACAGGGTTTACTCTGAGTAAAGTTGTTGAAATATTAAAGATCAGAGAGCCAAAATCCCTGAGTATTTGTACACTTTTAGATAAACCAGCTAGAAGGGAAGCCAATGTAGAGGTAGAATTTTCAGGATTCCAAATCCCGGATGAATTTGTAGTTGGATATGGAATAGATTATGCAGAAAAACATAGGGAACTACCATTTATCGGAAAAGTAACTATAGAAAAATAGAAATTTTAAAAAAAGTAGGTGAAAGATGGCATTTAAGCATAAGAAAAAATACGGGCAAAACTTTTTAACCAATGCAGGTCAGGTACTGGATAGAATAATAGAGGTATCTGGAGTAAATGCAGAGGATGCCCTGGTAGAGATAGGACCCGGTGAGGGAGCTCTTACAGAATTATTATTGGAGCATGGGAAAAAAGTTACCTGTATGGAGATCGATACAGATCTGGAGAAGATACTCAGAAGGAAATTTGATACCAATCCAAAGTTTAAGCTGCTTATGGGAGACGTATTAGAGGTAGATTTTCAGGAGAAAATAGGGGAGCCTGTAAAGGTGGTAGCTAATATACCTTATTATATCACTTCTCCAATTATCCATAAATTGATAGAGAATAGAAATATAATCAACGAGATCTATATAATGGTACAAAAAGAGGTAGCAGAGAGAATTTGTGCAAAATCAGGAAAACAGAGAAGTGTCCTTACATTGTCTGTTGAATACTATGGTGATGCAGAGTACCTATTCACTATCCCGAAGGAAGATTTTATCCCGGTGCCTAAGATAGACTCGGCATTTATGTCGATAAACGTGAGGAAAGACAATAAATATGAAAAATTAGTGGATGAAGCTACATTTTTTAAATATGTAAAGGCAGCTTTTGCTACCAAGAGAAAAAATATACTGAATAACCTGTCCAACCTGGGATTTACTAAGGCTGAACTGAAAGAAAAGTTAGCTGCCATAGGGATAGAAGGAAATAGAAGAGCTGAATCCATAAGTATAGATGAATATATGGAATTGATCAGAGTCTTAGAAGAAAGTAAATAATTAAAAAATCAAGAATGGAGATAAAACTCCATTCTGAATTTTTTATTAAGGATATAATAAATCCGCCATAGGCGTAAGGGAGGTAAAAATTATGATGAGAAGTTACGAGTTTTTCATTCAAACTGAAAGAAAACATATAGATTTTATAAATAAAGTAATAGAAGCTTATGAAGGGTTGGGAATAGTAAGAACTTTAGATGCCAAATTAGGAACGATAAAGATCATATCCACTGAATTCTATGCTGATGACGTAAGAGGCGTTGTAGAAGATTTGGATAAAAGCGGCGTATATGCCAAGATAACCTATGAGGGACCTTGGAAGGGCGTGCTGTAGAAATGGAAAACTATAATATTATAGATCACAGGGTTTATTACAATGAAACTGACCAGATGGGAAGGGTATATCACTCTAACTATGTTATCTGGATGGAAAAGGGGAGAACTGAATTTATTAGAAATAAGGAGGTCTCCTATAAATCCATGGAGGAAGATGGGATATTTCTTCCTGTGGCAGATATAGATATAAAGTTTTTAAAAGCCATAGAATATGATATGGAGATAAGGATAAAAACTATCTTAGTGGATATAAACAGGATTAAAGTAAAATTTAGATATGAGTTTTATGATAAGGATATGGAAACTTTATTTGGGATAGGAAACACTACAAATATCTTTGTAGATACAGATGGAATCCCAAAGAGGGTAAGTAAAGAATTGGTGGAAAAAATTAGAAGTTAACTCTTTCCTCTTTGGCGTTTTCCCTTCGCTAAGGAAAACTATCGCTTAATTAACTAGCTTTGGTTTCTTTTACGAAGAGAAACCTAGGAGGAAGAGTTAACTTCTAATTTTTTCCACCAATTCTTTACTGACTCTCTTTGGAATTCCATCTGTATCTACAAAGATATTTGTAGTGTTTCCTATCCCAAATAAAGTTTCCATATCCTTATCATAAAACTCAT
>JAUXGP010000101.1 GCA_030621995.1 Psychrilyobacter sp. | reverse complement strand
GATCTGATAAAAAATGATATTAAATTATATTAAATAGCATTTAATATTAAACGAGGTGGAAGGGATGAGGGTAGTACAGAAGTATGGCGGTACATCGGTGGGAACAATTGAAAAGATAAAAAATATAGCGCAAAATCTAGTCGAACAGAAAAAGCAGGGAAGGGAACTGGTTATTGTGGTATCTGCCATGGGGAAGACAACAAATACCCTTCTTGCCAAGGCCGGATCTATAACTTCCAATCCCAATAAAAGAGAGTTGGACAGACTTCTTTCTGTGGGAGAACAGGAAACAATAGCTCTTCTTACAATGGCACTAAATGAATTTGGGGCAGAGGCAATATCCCTTACAGGTTATCAGGCAGGAATAGAAACTACGGGGATACATACCAAGAGTAAGATTAAGAGTATCGATTCTGGAAAACTGGAAAACTACCTGGCTGAGGGAAAGATAGTCATTGTGGCAGGATTTCAGGGAATAAATGACGCAGGAGATATAACAACCCTGGGAAGAGGAGGTTCCGATACCAGTGCAGTAGCTCTTGCTGCAAGTCTTAACTGTGAATGCGAAATATACACAGATGTAGACGGGATATACGGAGTAGACCCCAGAGCTTATTCGAGAGCCAAAAAGATAGATGAGATAAGTTATGAAGAGATGATGGAGATGTCCAGTCTGGGGGCTGGAATAATGGAAGTAAGAGCAGTGGAGTTAGGGAAAAAATACAGTGTACCAATCTATGTGGGGAGAACACTTTCAGATAAAAGGGGGACAAGGATCGTGGAAAAGAACTTGGATATGGAGGAAAAGCTTATTACAGGGCTTGGGATAACAGATAATATAATACTGGTTACCCTGAAGTCCCTTGAAAATACTCCAGAAAATATATCAAAAATTTTTGAAGCTTTGGGGGATGCTGGTGTCAATATAGATATGATAAGCCAGACATTGGTGGAAAACGGAGGACTGAACCTGTCCTTTTCATGTCCTGATGATGAGATGAATCTCCTGAATGAGGCTCTGGACAGTATAAGAAAAGAACTGGGAGCAGTTAAAATTGAAGAGCACATTCACTTCACAAAGATATCCCTTGTGGGAATAGGAATGATGAGTCATCCCGGAGTAGCGGGAAAGGTCTTTAAGGTATTTGCAAGGGAAGGGATAAGCTTTTATCAGGTGACTACATCTGAGATAAGTATCTCCTATGCAATAGATCCAAAGGACAGAGAAAGAGCTGTACAGGCTCTGGCAGAAGAATTTAATCTATAAATTATGGGAGGGAAAGATGGGATATAAGGTAGGAATAGTAGGAGCAACTGGACTTGTGGGAACTACATTTTTAAAGGTGCTGGAGGAAAGAAATTTTCCCATTGATGAACTTTACCTTTTTGCTTCCGCAAGATCAGCAGGGAAGGAAGTGGAGTATAGAGGGAAGACATATATAATAGAGGAATTAACGGAAAATTCTTTTGACAGGGATATGGACTACGCATTATTTTCAGCAGGAGGAAGTATCAGTGAAAAGTATTCACCAATAGCGGCGAGAAATGGCGTAGTAGTAATAGATAACAGCAGTGCATTCAGAATGGATGAGGATGTACCCCTGGTTGTACCAGAAGTAAACCCGGCAGCAGCAATGAAGCACAATAATATAATAGCTAATCCAAACTGTTCTACAATTCAGGCAGTAGTGCCTTTAAAAATAATCGATGAAAAATGGAATATAAAGAGAGTGGTATATTCAACCTATCAGGCGGTATCGGGCTCAGGTTTAGCTGGAATAAAGGATTTAGAGGAAGGAATAGTGGGAGCAGCTCCTAAAAACTACCCTCATCCCATAGCCTATAACTGTCTTCCGCATATAGATATCTTCATGGAAAATGGAAATACAAGGGAAGAGGAAAAAATGATAGGGGAGACAAGAAAAATCCTGGAAAAACCCAACCTTCCAGTCAGTGCAACATGTGTCAGGGTTCCTGTAAAACACGGACACTCTATATCTGTAAACTTAGAGCTCGAAAAGGAATTTGAAATAGAGGATGTCAGGGAAGCACTGGCAGATGCTCCGGGAGTAGTTTTAATGGATGATGTGGCTAACAATGTGTACCCTATGCCTATATCTGCAGAAGGAAAAGATGAAGTTTTTGTTGGAAGAGTAAGAAGAGATGAAAGTCTGAATAGCGGACTTAATCTTTGGATAGTAGCAGATAACATTCGAAAGGGTGCCGCAACAAACACAGTACAGATAGCAGAGCTACTGATTGAGGAAAATAAAAATTAAAGAACTTACATTTTAATAAAAACTAAAAAAATATCAGGAGGACAGTATGAGTATATTTACCGGGTCGGGAGTAGCAATAGTAACACCATTTTACGAGGATTGTACTATAAACTATAACAAACTGAATGAACTTATAGATTTTCATGTGGAGAATGAAACAGATGCAATAATAATAGCGGGAACAACTGGTGAAGCATCGACAATGGGAATAGATGAACAGATAGAGCTTATAAAAAGATGCTGTGACTATACAAATAAAAGGATTCCTGTAATAGCAGGAACAGGAAGCAATTGCACGGCAGAGGCACTGGAATTAAGCAGAAGAGCAGAAGAGGCAGGAGCAGATGGACTTCTTGTTGTAACGCCATACTACAATAAAGGAAATAATGAAGGATTTATCAGGCACTTTAAGAAGATAGCTGGAAGTGTCAGAATTCCTATAATTCTCTATAATGTGCCTTCAAGAACGGGAGTTAATCTTTCGGTTGAAGTTATAGAAGAACTGAGCAAGGTGGAAAATATAGTGGGAATAAAGGAGGCAAGCGGAGATATCTCCTATGTAGCTGAGATAAGCAGAAGGTGTCCTGAAGATTTTGATATATACTCAGGAAATGACGATATAATAGTGCCGGTATTATCTTTAGGAGGAAAAGGAGTAATATCTGTAGTTGCCAATATCGAGCCTAAAAAAACTCATAATATAGTGGTGGATTATTTAGAGGGAAGGGTAGAGGAGTCTAGAAAGCAGCAGTTAGCTATAAACGGTCTTGTAAATTCATTGTTTATAGAATCTAATCCTATTCCTATAAAAAAAGCCATGAACCTTGCCGGCTATGGTGTGGGGCCGCTGAGACTTCCGCTATATGAGATGAGCCAAGGTGCTGCAGCTGAGATGGTCAAAGAGATGGAGGCTGTGGGAATAGAGATAAAGTAGAATGAGAATTTCAAAATTAGGAGTGGGATTATGAATATAGCAGTATATGGTGCAGGTGCCATGGGAAGATTGGTAGCTGAAGGTCTCATAGAAGATAATAGATTTGAGTTTGTAGGGATGATAGACAGAAGGGGTTCAGGAGAAGATATATACGAAACACTGGATAGTATTTCACAAAATATAGAGGGAATAATAGATTTTTCTCATCCCGGTAACTTAGATGAACTACTTAGTTTTGCCAAATCAAGACAAATCCCGGTATTGATAGCAACAACTGGATTTACAGGGGAGGAGATAGAAAAGATAGAAACAGCAGCAGCAGAAACCCCTGTAATTTTTACCTATAACACTTCTCTTGGAGTTAATCTTTTAGGTGAGTTGGTCAAAAAGATGGCAGGAGCTCTTGGGACCGATTTTGATATAGAGATAATAGAGAAGCACCACAATAAAAAGCTTGACTCCCCAAGTGGGACAGCTAAATTTTTATTGGATAAAGTGGCAGAGGGTCATAAAGAAGAACTATCACCTGTGTACGGTAGAAACGGGATGGCAAAAAGAGAGAGAAACGAAGTGGGAGTGCATGCAGTAAGAGGGGGAAGTATTGTAGGGGAGCATTCCGTAATCTTCGCCGGAGAAGATGAAGTTATAGAGATAAAGCATGAAGCATTGTCTAAAAAAGTATTTGTCAGAGGAGCACTGACAGGCATAAACTTTTTAAAGGATAAAAAGAATGGTCTCTATACAATGAAGGATGTACTGGGGCTTTAATACAGGATGATGACAATTCACAGGAAAAAACAGGGAAGTAAAAAAAGCATATAAATCTTTATAAAAAAAAGGAGAAATAATGGAAAATTTAAATAGTGCAAGAGAGATAATAAACTACATAAGAGATTCAAAAAAGATGACACCGGTAAAGGTATATATAAATGGAGACTTTGAAAATCTTAATTTTGAAGGGTGTAAAGTTTTTGGAGAGGGAAATTCCAGAGTCATTTTTGGAGAATGGGAAGTAATAGGAAGAGTAATCGGAGAAAATGAGAACTCTATAACAGATTATGAAATAGAAAATGACAGAAGAAATTCAGCCATACCGACTTTAGACCTTAAAGGTATAAATGCAAGAATAGAACCAGGAAGCATAATAAGAGACAAGGTGACAATAGGAGATAATGCTATAATTATGATGGGGGCAAGCATAAATATCGGGTCAGTAATCGGAGCAGGAACGATGATAGATATGAATGCTGTGTTGGGAGGAAGAGCTATTGTAGGTGCAAATTGTCATATCGGAGCAGGAGCGGTTATTGCTGGTGTAATTGAGCCATCTAGTGCCACTCCTGTAATAGTAGAAGACGGTGTACTCGTAGGAGCTAATGCAGTAGTACTGGAAGGCGTAAGAATAGGTAAGGGAGCGGTGGTAGCAGCCGGTGCCATAGTAACTGAGGATGTAGAACCGGGTATGGTAGTGGCTGGAAGTCCTGCAAGAGTGATAAAAAAAGTAGATGAGAAGACTGTAGAGAAAACTCAATTAGTAGAAGATCTGAGAAGGAAGGGGATGAGTATGAAAATAAATTCTAAATTGAAAGAATTAGAACCTAATTTTATAAGATATGTATTAGCAAGAAGTCAGGAAATAGAGGGCTCTATAAATCTAACAGTAGGAGAACCGGATTTAAAAACTTCAAAAATAATTTTGGAAAAATCGGCAAAATATATGCTTGAAAATCAGCTATGCTATGCTCCGTTGGGAGGAGTTTTAGAATTTAGAAAAGAAATAGCGAAGTTTTATAATAATCAGTATGGTGCTAGCTACGATAGAGAGAATGTACTGGTGACGGTGGGTTCGACGGAAGGGATTTCAACAGCATTAAGAGGAATACTGAATCCAGGAGATGAAGTAATAGTTGTAAAACCAGCTTATCCATTATATAGCGGTCTTATTACATTATTAGATGCTAAAATTGTTTATGTAGATAGCACGATGAATGGTAATAAGGTGAATGCCGTTATTTTAAAAAAGGCAATTACTTCTAAAACTAAGGCAATCATATTGAATTATCCATCGAATCCATGTGGAACAATATTATCTAAAGAAGAAGTAGAAAAGATTTCGAAACTTGCAGTAGAACATAATATTTATTTGATTTCAGATGAAATATATAGTGAATTAGTTTTTTCTGGAAATAAATTCTATTCTCCAGCTTCGATAAAAGAGGTGAAAGATAATTTGATAGTGGTAAATGGTTTTTCTAAGTCCCATTCGATGACGGGATGGAGAGTAGGTTATGTATTAGCCAACAAAACCCTTAGAAATCATCTGTTAAAGATAAGCCAATACACAATCAGTACTCCTTCTACCCTTTCACAATATGGCGGAATAGTGGCTTTAAAAGAAGCTATTGATTTAGAAGTAAATTTAAAAAAATATGAGGAAAGATCTTTATATCTATATAATTTATTGAAAAAAATAGGGTTTGAAGTAGTAAAACCTGAGGGGACATTCTATATATTAGCTGATTATTCTAAATTAAGCAGTTTGAATTCTTTGGATTTTTCTATGAAATTATTGGAAGATACAGGAGTAGCAGTGGTACCTGGAAAATCCTTTGGAGTAGAAGGCTGTATTCGTCTATCTTGTACCAAAAACTTAGATGTCTTAAGGGAAGCAGGCAAGAGGTTGGAGGAATATTTTAAAAATTAAATTTAATCAGTATAAAAAAAAGGCAGAATTGGAAATCCAATTCTGCCTTTTTTACTTTCTTACCTTTCCTCGGTTTCCCTTTATTCTCAAAGGTTCATATTTAAAATTTATTCTATAGATTAGAATAAATCTTAATAATCATGAAATCTCCATAAGAAGGAAGAGTTATTTTCTTATATCAGTTACATTCATCTTAATTGCATCGAATTTACACTTATCGAAGCAAAGCCCGCAGCCGATACATTTTTCCTGGTCAACTTTATGCTTTTCTTTAACTGCTCCTTCAATACAATCAACCGGACATACTCTTGCACAAGCTGTACAACCAATACATTTTTCTTCGATTAT
>JAUXGP010000162.1 GCA_030621995.1 Psychrilyobacter sp. | reverse complement strand
TCTGCAAACAATTTTCGACTTAAAAACTCCTTCCCCTCTTTTAAAAAATCTAACTCTCCACTTTTCAGAGTAAAATCTCTTTTCCCTTCTACCGTCAGAGGCACCAGATAGTTTTTCAACTCCTTCAGCAGACAAATATCTTCATCTTCCTCCATAAGGAGCAGTCTTTTTCTAGCACGAGTTAACCCCACATACAGCAGATTAAAGTAATACCTATACAGTTGATTTGTTTTAGCCCTTCCAGAAAAGATAATTTCCCAATATTTTTTCAGCTCTGTTGCAAAGTTATAGAGCACCACTGAATCGAATTCCAATCCTTTTATATCCTGCACTGTCAGTATTTTATTGGCTATTTTCGGTAATTCAGCCCTCAATGATTCTTTTATCTGATAGGTTGGAACTAAGATTATAGTTGTATTTTCTTCCAATTTTTTTAAGAATTCACTATCTTTTTTATAGATATATACATCTTCCCCTTCCAATATCGAGGCTTCTTTATAATCCTCTCCCAGCCTGCCGATATATTCTCCCCTGAGATCACTCAGTTTATTAGCCAGGTCTACTATCTTTTTTTGACTTCTATAATTTTTTTCCAGCTGCTTTTCTGTATATTTTCCCTTATAAAACAGCGATTTCACCCTGGAAAAACTAAAATAAGTCGGATTTATTATCTGGTGGATATCCCCGGAAAAAAATAAATTTTCTCCATTTTTAACCAGAGTTTTCAACATATATATCTCAATCTCGGTCAGATCCTGTACTTCGTCACAAATTATACAATCAAAAATTTCTTTACCGCCTAAGATCACCTTTCGTGCCAGATCATTTTCATCCAGGTAACCCCTTTCAGTGAGCCATCTTTGGTATATAAGGGCAATTTTGTATATATCTCCCCTCACCTCTTCACTATATACTGTATATTTCTTATTTAATACCAAATAATCTTCCTGAGGTATGAGTTCTCGGCTTAGATCCCTATTCCAATTCCCGGCCCCTTTAGCTCCCATACTTCCCTTTATTGTCCCTCTAATCTCTTGATATAATTCCAAATTTTCCATGCCTTTAGGAGTCCTGGGGTTATATTCATAGATAAATTTTTCAAAGATCTTCAATCCCATAGGTTTTTCCCTCAGTTGTTTTTCATACAACTCCTCCAAAGAGTAAAATTCAACCATTTTTTCACAGCCAGGATCTCTAAATTTTTCATACATCTCACCTGCTTTTTCTTTTAAGGGTTGGGTAAATGTTATATACCCAACTTTTAAATCTTGCCGTTCCTCCAATTCCATAGTTTTTCTGATGGCCACTGTAGTTTTCCCGCTTCCGGCACTTCCTTTTAAAAATAACGGAAATTCACTGTTTAAAATTTCATACTGCTCATCATTCAGGTAATAATATGTATATTCATCCTCATTTTGGATGAATTCCAAAAGGTTCTCATCGGAGGTAATTTCATAGACTATCTTTGAATTTATCCCACTGTATATAGTGTCTAAATCTTCATCCAGCCTTTCATCTACTATCTCACAACTCTTCTCTATCTCTAATTTTTCAACCTTTAAACTTTCAATTTTATTTTGACGCATCCCGCTTTTCACCGCTAAATCATGGGTGGAAAATAACAGTAGTACCAATACTTTTTCCCCATATCCAGCTCGTTTAATATCTTTAAATTCAAACAATACCCTGTCGCCGCTGTTTACCCTGAATTCATATAAATTTTGCCTGAGTTTTTTCACCCAAAACCCTTTGGGTATATCAAATATCATCTTTTTATTTTCCGATATCTCCCTGTAAAAATATTGTATCCTCTCTTTGACCTGCTTTATCTTTTCCTTAGGTACATTTTTAAAAAAATCCCCACTTATTAAAAATCTCATATGTAAATACTCCTAATTTTATGTCCTTATCCCTATTATACAATACTAAACTATAATATATATTTAAATATTTTAATTCTAATTTTATGATAAACTATATTACAGTTTAATTATTAAACTTTCACCATGATGCATACTTTTAAAATTTAGATATTGTTGCAGATTTAACCACTGTAAACCATCGATTAAATTATAGATATCTATAATTTAAAAGGAAACTTTTAATCTAACCCGAATATTATTAGGGTTACTATAAAATCTAATGGGAGTTGTAAATATGAAAAAATTTAAATTTATCATTTTGATATTTTTTATCTCTACAAAAAGTTTTTGTCTATCCTTTTTAGATCCTGCTGTAAGTCGTATCCTGATCTATGTGGATAAGGATGGAGCCAATAACTATGCATTCATTCGCGGGATAACAGAGGAACAACAGAAAAAAAGAGAAAAATTTATTTCCCTTGGGCTTGCCGGATCAGCCATTGAACCTCGATTAAACGATAAATCTTCTTATTCCACCTTGGTTCCCTTAATAAATGCTAGATACAATAACTTTTATACCTTTGGTGGTATCTACAATGGATATACCTTCTATGAGGGAAAAAAATTAAATTTAAATTTTAATGCTGAATACAGATTTGCCGGCCATACAGAGGAGGATTTTGACTCCTACCTGAAAGAGCTTCCCGATGAAGACAACCCTATTATGCTGGGAATTGGAGGTAGTTATCAAGTTGGTTATGTTCTTTTAACCGGTGGAATCAAACATAATGTTCGTGGAAATAGTGATGAAAATACTGCATCTATAGGTGTTTTAGGAGGCATCCCCTTTAAAAAGTTTATTATCCTTGGTTTTTTAAGTTATGAGATGATGAGTAATTCCTATACCGATAAATATTTTGGTATCTCTGAATCTGCATCTGCTGATTCTGGAATCCCATCTCATAATATCGATGGATTCGGGAGTGCCATAAGATTCACCGCTGTAGCAGCCTATAGCTTCAATCGAAATATCGATCTGTTTACCTATTATTATATAGAATCCTTTTCAGATAACATAAAAAAAAGCCCCCTTGTAAAAGGGAGCAATTCTAGTATGATAGGTTTAGGAGCTACCTATACCTTTTAAATTTTATGCAGTCTTCTTACCTGAATTCCATGCAGGTATAAGAAGCAGCATAGCAATTATTGCTGAAGCTATCAGCATCATAAAATATACATTCCATGAATAGTTATCCAAAACATATCCTACACCTAATTCAGAGCCTGTAGCTCCTATAAAGTAACCAAATAACCCTGTCCATCCTGCCGACATTCCGGCACTGTCATCCTTGGCAATGTCTACTGCTGCGATCCCAATGGCTGCCACCGGGAAGTATATTAAGGCTCCTATCAATGCAATTGCGATATTTATTATTATCATATTATCAGTCATCCAATAAGTCGCTACTAATCCAGCCGACAATGCTAAACATATCATAATTAAAGGAGTTCTTCTTCCTTTGAAAATCTTATCTGACATCCATCCCAATAGAATAGTTCCTGGAATAGCTGCAAATTCAAACATGAAAAATGAGAATCCCGCATCCTTCATATCTATTCCTTTATATTGAACTAAATATACAGAGATCCAGTCCAGTGTTCCATATCTAAGAAAATAGATAAAAGCATTTGAAAGTGCTAAAGACCAAAGAATTTTATTTTTTAAGATATCTTCTACAAATATTTCTTTAGAAGTTCTCTTGCTTTTTACCTTTACGTCCTCTTTTACAACTTCACCATGGTATTCCCTTACAGATGGTAACCCCAATGATTCTGGTTTATCTCTTAAAAATACCATTGTCAGGATACCGGCTATAATAGAAATGATTCCCGGTAGGAAAAATAATCCTCTCCAGCTTCCTGAAAACATACTTACTCCCATTATTACTACGAATGGAATCAGCATAGCCCCTACATTATGAGCTGTATTCCAGACAGACATCCATGTTCCCCTCTCTTCGTCAGAAAACCACATTTTCATAGTTTTTCCACATGGAGGCCATCCCATAGATTGAACCCACCCGTTTATAGTCCAAAGAACAGTGAAAGCTAAAATACTACTAGCACTTCCAAACATAATGTTTACTATTCCTGCCAGGATAAGTCCAAACCCCATAAAATATCTGGGGTTTAATTTATCCGATACTCCTCCCATAATAAATTTTCCAAATCCATAAGCTAATGGCATTCCTGCCGCAATAGCTCCTACTTGAAGTTTAGTATATCCAAGCTGTTCTATCAGATACGGCTTTGCAAATGAAAGGTTTTTCCTCGTTATATAAAAAATTGCATAAGCTACAAATATTGTGATAAACACCTGCCATTTATATCTGGTGTACTCCTTATCTACATTTTTAGTATCAACACCAATGACTCCTCCTACCGATTTAAAAAAATTACTCATCTTTCTTCCCCCTATATATTTATTTTGCCTTTACTTTGTTTATCTCCTATCAAAGTAATATTTTTCCAAAAAAATAAAAGAGAGGACCAGCTAATCAGCTAATCGTCTCCTCCTCTCTTTTTCTCTTCAGGATATTTAGTTTACACATATTTATACCGCATACAGAACATTTTGTCAATAAATAATATTGTGATTTAATTCTCTTTGTACTAAAATCACAGAAAAAATAACAAATAACTAATAATTCTATCTACATTAAACTTAAATAAAATAAGAAATATAGTTATTTTCTT
>JAUXGP010000187.1 GCA_030621995.1 Psychrilyobacter sp. | reverse complement strand
TTCACCCTTTTTGGTAATTCCCAATTGTTCTCCCAATTTCGTTATCTCGTACATACCGATAGAGATTGCCTCTCCGTGGGTATACTTTCCATAATTATAGTATTTTTCAATGGCATGACCCAGAGTATGACCAAAATTTAATATCATACGTAAGCCCAGATCCAACTCATCTCTCTCTACTATTTTTGCCTTTATCTCACAGCATCTTTTAATAATCTTTTCAATATCTGCCATGGAACTCTTTAGGCCTTCCTTTCCCAGCAGATAGTCAAAAAACTCATTGTCATAGATAGCACCGTATTTTATTACCTCGGCCATCCCGCTTCTGACTTCCCTTTCATCCAGAGTTTTAAGCAGATCAGGATCGATAAGTACCATCTTTGGCTGATAAAAACTCCCAACCAAGTTTTTACCCCTGCTTGTATCCACTGCAACCTTCCCTCCTACACTGCTGTCTACCTGAGCCAACAATGTCGTTGGTATCTGTATAAAATCTATCCCTCTATATATTGTAGAAGCTGCAAATCCTGCCAAGTCTCCCACAACTCCACCACCAAAAGCTATGAGCAGATCTCCCCTTTTTATCCCTGAATCAATTATCTTTTCATATACCTCAGTAAGGGTCTCAAAATTTTTATTTTCTTCCCCTGCATCAAACACTACCTTCGCAGTTGTATAACCTGATTCTTTCAAATTTTTTAATAATTTATCTCCATACAGTTTATCTACATTTGTATCGGTCACTACAACTATTTTTTTCTTTTTATAGACTTTGGATATATATTTCCCTACCTCTTTAAATATCCCCCTGTCTATAAAAATATCATAGGATTTTCCCTCTAAATTTATATATAATTTTTCCATTCTCAAGATATCTCCTTTCTCCTCAAAGTGGATTTTCTGAACTCTTCTTTAAGTGATTCACTGTCTCCTGTTTTTAAAGAGTCTTTTATTATATCTAAACTCCCCTCAAACCTTTCTATCTTTTTTATAAGGTTTTCCTTATTCCCCATGAACAGTTTATCCCATAAATCCTCATTTATCATAGCTATACGAGTAAGATCCCTGTATGAATCTCCTATAAATACATTGGTATCGAAGTTTTTTTCATCTGAATTGACCAAGGCAACTGCTATGGCATGGGTTAACTGGCTGGTAAAGGATATTATTTCGTCATGTTTTTTAGGAGTTATCCTTGAAACACTCTTAAATCCCATCTTATATGCTAATTTTTCTATGAGGTCTAAATTTTCATCACTATTTAGAGGGTGAGGAGTTATTATAAAATTGGCTCCATGAAATATCTTTTCACTGGAATTCCATACCCCCTGTACTTCCCTTCCTGCCATAGGATGAGCTCCTATAAAGTCTATATCCAATGGAAGTTTTTTTATCACCCTGTCTATGAGATCCCCCTTTATTCCTACTGCGTCTGTAATAACTGCATCAGATTTAAAGTTGTTTTTATTTTCCTCTATAAATTTTTCCACTAGGTTTGGATAGAGACAGATTACTATTAGGTCACTTTCAGATAGTGGGGTTTTAGGGTCTATAAATCCTCTATCTATTATATCTTCAGATTCAGCATAGGAGAGTGCTTTTTCATCCAGATCTATTCCGTAGATCACATCAAATTCATCTCTCAGTGTTTTAGCATAACATCCACCTATAAGTCCTAAGCCCACTATACTTAGTATTTTTTTATTTTCCATCCTATCCCTCCTAATTTTCTTCCATCTCTACTTCCCCTCTCTTTAATCACATTTTAAATTAAATTTATATCTAATTTTAATATTCGTGAATCGAGAGGGAACAGAAGGGAGAGTTAGCTACATCTTCTTACCTACTACCTCTAATATCTTCTTCACATCTATTACTAAGTCTTCAAATTGCTCCGGTCTCAGTGATTGAGCACCATCACACAGGGCATTTTCAGGATCATTGTGTACTTCTATCATCAACCCATCCGCTCCTACTGCTGCTGCGGCCATGGCCAGCTTCTTTACCATCCATCTTTTCCCTGTAGCATGACTAGGATCTACAATTACCGGCAGATGACTCAATTTTTTTACCGCTAATACAGCACTCAGATCCAATGTGTTTCTTGTGTATTTTTCATATGTTCTGATTCCTCTTTCACATAGGATTACTTTTTCATTCCCCCCTGCCATAATATATTCAGCAGACATCAACCATTCTTCGATGGTAGCCGACAAGCCTCTTTTTAATAAGATCGGTTTATCTATCTTACCAAGTGCCTTCAATAGATCAAAGTTCTGCATATTCCTGGCTCCTACCTGGATTATATCTACCTCTTCAGCAAATTTTCCTACCAGATCTACTGACATAATTTCAGTTACTATCGGCATTCCGGTTTCATTTCTTGCTTCCTTCAATAAATCCAATCCTTCCAATTCCATCCCTTGGAAAGCATATGGAGAAGTTCTCGGCTTGTATGCTCCTCCACGCAGGATTTGAGCTCCTGATTTTTTTACCGATCTTGCTACTTCCAAGATTTGATCCCTTGATTCTACCGAACAAGGCCCAGACATAATAGTGAAATTTCCTCCGCCGATTTTTATCCCATTTACATCTACTACTGTGCATTCCTCCTGCATCTTTCTATTGGCTTTCTTAAATGGTTCTTGTATTCTAGTCACCTTTTCTACTCCTTCTAATGCTTCCATATCTCTTATACTTAATTTTGATGTATCTCCTACTATTCCTAAAACTCCATATTCCTTTCCCGATATATCCTTTATCTCCATTCCAAGGCTTTCAAATACTTCTACAATATGGTTCACTTGATCACTTGTGGCACCTTTTTTTAGTTTAATTATCATCATTTTTCCTCCTAATATATCTCAAATTTTAAATTACCCTATAAAATAAAAAACCTGCTCTGAATAGAACAGGTTTACAATTTTCCTAATAAAAAGACCTATATTTAAAATATAGGTCTACAATTAAAAAATTTATTTTGACAAATTGTCTTAAGTTTAATAAACCTGTTGGTTATGAAATTTGGTTGCTTTTCAATTCATACCAATATCTAAAGCCCTTCATTACCATCTGATTTACCTCCCTAAAATTTATTTGATATAATAATACTCCTATTGTATCTCTTTGTCAAATATTTTTTATTTATTTTTATCAGCCCTGTATCTCTGTTCGGATCGCAGTCTTCAACTACCCTTTAATTCTCTGACCTTCATTTCTATTATTTTTATATCACCACCAGTTTCATGGACTAATTTTACAATAGCTGATCCAACTATTGCTCCATCTGCTATCCTGTGTATCTTTTCGACATGCTCTCTGCTGGATATCCCAAACCCAACTGCTAAGGGTAAGTCTGTCACTGCTCCTACCTCTTCTAAAAAACCTTTTAAATCTACATCAAAGTTATCCCTTACCCCGGTTACACCAAATGATGAGATACAGTATACGAATCCTCCGCCTCCCCGATTAATGATATCACCCAGTCTTTCCTTGGAATTAGGAGCAACTAAGGGAATTAAATCCACACTGCTCCCCCCTATAAACTCACTAATTTCTCCCCTTTCCTCCAGAGGAAGATCGGGTATTATGAGTCCGTCTAAACCTGCTTCTTCACATTTCTTTATAAAGTTTCCTATACCCTGCCTCAAGATAGTATTGAAATAAACTAAAAATACCAGGGGGATCTCTGTTTTTTTTCTGGCATTTTTTACAACTTCAAATATTTCGGACAGCCTGGTTCCGTTATCTAAGGCTCTCTGATCAGCCTCTTGGATAACAGGACCATCAGCTATGGGATCTGAATATGGTATCCCCAATTCTATTAGGTCAGCTCCTCCATTTTCCATGGCATAGATAAGTTCCTCTGTTTTCTTCAAGCCTGGATCTCCGGCGGTTATATACGTAATTAATGCTTTTTTATCTCCTAACTCTTTAAATTTTTTCTCTATTCTATTCATAATTTTATTCCCCCTCTAAATATTCAGCCACTGTATGGATATCTTTATCGCCACGTCCCGATATATTTATTATTAATATCTGATCTTTTTTCATCCTGGGAGCTAATTTCATTGCATAGGCTATGGCATGGGAACTCTC
>JAUXGP010000127.1 GCA_030621995.1 Psychrilyobacter sp. | reverse complement strand
TCCGGTATTACCGTACTTCGGGTCCTTTCTTTCCGTATATACGCTCAAATAAAAGCAGCTTCAAAGGATCGACCCTTTAAAACTGCCATCTATTTAACTAAATTTATTTAGATAATAATTCTACCGTAGATAAAACAACAATTATCCACATAGTAGGTTTTACTGTTTTGACTTTTCCGGATAAAATCTCTATAATTGCATATGAAATAAATCCAAAGGTAATCCCGGTACTGATACTGTACGTCAACGGCATCAGGATTATTGTTAAAAATGCCGGTATAGCTATCTCTATCTTGTGCAGGTCGATATCTATAAGATTTTTAAACATATATACCCCTACAATAATAAGTGCAGGTGCCGTAGCAAATACCGGTACTACTCCTATCACCGGAGTAAAAAACATAGCCAGAAAAAACAATACTGCTGTTGTAGCAGAAGTAAGTCCTGTTCTTCCCCCCTGGGCAATTCCTGAAGCAGATTCTACAAATGTAGTAGTGGTACTCGTCCCCAATAATGATCCTATTACAGTAGCTGCTGCATCGGCTTCTAATATCTTACTTACATTTTCAATCTTTCCTTTTTCATCTATCATCTCAGCTTCATTTGCACAGGCTACGATAGTTCCCACAGAATCAAATAAATCTACGAACATAAATGAAAATATCGGTCCAATCATAGATATTTTCAAGGCTCCCAATATATCTAATTTAAAGGCTATTGGTGCTATGCTCGGCGGAGTAGACATTATTCCGTTTGGTAATTCTACATACCCTAAAACCATTCCTAAGATAGTAGTTATCACTATTCCTATTAAAATTCCACCCTTCACCTGTTTTATTTCCAGTCCTACCATTATTGTAAGTCCTGTCAATCCTAAGATTACAGTGGGACTTAGAGATCCTAATCCTACCAAAGTTGCCGGGTTAGCTACAATTAATCCTAAATTTTGCATCCCGATAAATGCAATAAATAATCCAATACCTGCTCCTACTGCTAGTCTAAGCTGAAGGGGGATAGCATCTATTATCTTTTCTCTAAATCCAGTCATTGTAAGTAATAAAAATATAATTCCCGATATAAATACTACTCCCAAGGCTACATTCCAAGTGGCTCCCATTCCAAATACCAAGGTATAGGTAAAAAATGCATTCAGTCCCATCCCAGGTGCCATAGCTAGCGGTGCATTGACCCAAAGAGCCGTTATCATAGTTCCTATAAAAGCTGCCAGACAAGTAACAGTAATCAATGCTCCCTTATCCATCCCAGTTTCACCTAATATTCCTGGGTTTACAAATATGATATAAGCCATTGTTAAAAACGTAGTCGTTCCAGCTACTATCTCCTGTTTTATGTTTGTTCCATGTTTTTCCAATTGAAAAAAATCCATCTCTTTCTCCCTTTTTTAATAATATAATTGTTAAAAATACAAAAACCCCATGCTGTATACAAGGGGTTGATTATTTATAATCCAATCATAATGGTTTAAAAACTCCTGAAAGCTTCAATAAAACCATGGAAGA
This sequence comes from Psychrilyobacter sp., assembly GCA_030621995.1. Lineage (GTDB taxonomy): Bacteria > Fusobacteriota > Fusobacteriia > Fusobacteriales > Fusobacteriaceae > Psychrilyobacter. The sequence continues at coordinate 3,957 of JAUXGP010000127.1, read as the reverse complement.
AATTATAATTAATTAACCCCATAGTAAGCCATTTACGGTGACTCGTAGAAACTTCCAACCAATTATGGAAATATATGGGTTTAAATATTTTATAACTAATATTACAATAACTTAATTGGTGATGTCAAGAATTTCTTTTTTTAATCCTGTTTTTTTTACCAGATAACAGCCTGAAATTTCTATCTGATTTTCAACTAAAATTTCTTTGGCTTCTTTGTAATCTATTGGGTTTATACGCAGTGACAGACCACAACTGGATGTTATTTCCCGGGGTACAGGGATTATTCTTATATCCAGCTCAACTTCTTTTAATAACTTTTCACTCTTAATCGCCATATGAGTGGACTCAAAGGCGATTAAGTTAAATTCTTCTGTTTTTTTCATTTTATCCTCTCTTTTCTATGGTTTTATTATCTTATCTGCACCCTGCAGCCTTTCCATGATGGTGTACATATTAGTTACCTCTCCCACTGCTAATTTATCTCCTAAATCATAGTAGTTAAGACAGGTTCCGCAGGTTAATATTTCCACTCCCATCCCCTCTAAAGTTTTAAAATCTTCCAGTGTAGGAGCATCTTTTACTGTCAGCTTAGCCGCTCCATTATAGAGTAAAACCGTAGCCGGCATAAGATCCATCTCAGTCAATGTATAGATAAATCCCTTCATCAACACATCTCCTAATTCATCTATCCCGTCTCCCATCTTGTCGGAAGAGATAGCTATGATCATCTTTTCCTTGGGTGCCGTATCATTTGAAGAAGTGGTGATTCCACCTTCACCCTTAGTTATTACTACCCTGTATTTATGATCTTCTAATTTATCATAGCTGGATTCCAAGCCCATTTCTTTGGCCATTTTAAGCAGATTTTCCATGGAAGCTTCATTGTCTACCAAAGTTTCCACGTGGCCGTTTTCCTCTATATTTTTTAATGCTTTTTTTGTTTGAATTACAGGCAATGGACAAGCCAATCCCATAGCATCTATTTTTATCATACTAATATCCTCCCTCCGTCTACCCTCTTAGTTACTCCTACCTTGTCCAAATGTTCCAAATAGGCAACCAAATATTTTCTGCTGGTTTCCACCTTCACCTTGACGTCAGGCAGGGCTATCTCTTTGCCGCCTTCTCCCAGCTGATTTATTACCATCATTAGATTATTATAATCTGATTTCAAGAGGAAGATATCCTTTTCTATAAACTTTAAGTTTCCTAACAATACCATCATATCAAAAACCCTCTTTAATTCCTTGGGATCATTGGTTAATTTAGACAGTTCCTCGTATTTAGGAGGCTTGTAGCCATTATCTTTATAGGCTTTTAAGATTATTTCTTTAATTTTTTCCTGGTTTTTACTTAACTTTATCTCAAAATCAAAGATTGAAACCAGACTGGAGTTTACCTTTATAACCTTGTCATCCTCTAATTTTGATAAGACCTCTAAATAATTTTTATTCTTAAATTTTTTAGAAAAAACCTTATTTCTGATAGTAGAAGTATTTTCTCCCACAAGCAGCGGGTTTTTGCTGTGAAATTCCTCCAAGATACTTAAAAGTTCCGCTTTTTTCTCCTCTAAGAAGTTTTTATGCATATATATAGTTTCATTTAAAGCCGTCAGCTCTAAAACTTCCTTATTTTTCACCAATTTTTTCAGAGATTCAGTGATATCTTCAGCACTTCCAAAATTTAACTTTATATCTTCAAAAGATGGATATTTAAAACTCAACGCCTCAATGGAGCTGGATAGTTTAAGACTGTTATCGTCCTTTCCGCCCTTTAATTTCTCGATTAATTTTTCATCAAATCTCTTAGCCTTAGCAGCCAATGGATTGAGGATAGTTACTCCTCCAATGGTAAACATGGGAGAATAATTACGAAGAATTCCCAGATCTCCAGTGAATCCGACCAGTTCCTTCTCTAAGATCAATTGGGCATAACCGCTGTCTCCGGCTTTTAATTCCTCTTTATCCAGTAATTTTATCCGGCAGATGATCTCCTTGGTCCCATGATGAAATCTGACTCTTTGATTGTTTTTTAATACCTTGTTATTGGAAGACAGATAATTTATCTCTACATCCATAAGCCTGGTTACAGACAGGGAATTAGGAGTGGCCACTACACTTCCCCTCTTTATGTCTTCCTTGTCTATCCCTGCAAGGTTTATAGCACATCTATTTCCTGCACTGAGAGTATCGACACTCAGGCCGTGGTTTTGTATCCCTCTGATCTTGGCTACCCTGTCACTAGGATATATCTGGAGTAAATCTCCTACTTTTAGGTCTTTTCCTTGAGACGTCCCTGTAATTATGGTACCAAACCCCTTTACACTAAATGATCTGTCCACCGACATCCTAAAAACTATTTTTTCCTGTTCTTCATCTTTGATAGTTTTTACTAAGTCTCCCAGTGAGTTTTTTACCTCTTCGTAAGAATTCGGATTATCTATAGAGGTTTCGATCATAGGAGCTCCGCTTAAAAAACTTCCCTTTAATTCTTCCTCTATCTGGTGTCTGACTTCCACCACCCTTTCAGGGCTGGCCTTATCACACTTGGTTATCACTATAACCCCGTGATGGATCCCCAAAAGTCTCACTATATCAAAATGCTCCCGGGTCTGGGGCATTATTCCATCATCAGCAGCTATCACCAGCATAACTATATCTATCCCTGTAGCTCCTGCCATCATGTTTTTTACAAATTTTTCATGTCCCGGAACATCTATTATTCCTACTTTTTCCCCCTGCAGGTTGAGGTAACTAAACCCTAAATCTATGGAGATTCCTCTTTTTTTCTCCTCGGGTAATCTGTCGGTATCCACCCCTGTAAGGTTTTTTATCAACGTAGTTTTACCGTGGTCTATATGTCCTGCCGTTCCAATTACTATACTCATATTGTATCAATCCCTTTACTCAAAATTTCATAAATACCATCCATATCGTTTTCATTCAAAGTTTTACAATCAAAAATCAGTCTTCCCCCTTGAATCCTGCCAACTATAGATAACGAATTATTTCGAAGCACCTTTTCTAACTTAACAATGCTGTGTCCTGTATAAGATATCGCTACCCCAAAACTATCCATAAGTTCCGTAGGCATAGATCCTCCTCCAATCATTGCATTGGTTTCGATAAATTCCACTTCCAGGGTTTCTAAAGTTTTTAGTTTTTCATATAGAATACGAGCTCTTTTCTCAACCTCATCCTTACCCTCTAATATCATCCTAAGGGTAGGAATATTCTTTATAGCTTCCGCTTCGTCTAAATACTCCCTTAAGGTCACTTCCAAGGCAGCTATCGTCAATTTACTGACTCTCAGAGTACGCAGGAGATTATTTCTTTTCATCTTTTCAATATACTGCCTTTTCCCCACTATTATTCCGGCCTGAGGACCGCCTAAAAGTTTATCCCCACTGAATGTAACCACATCTATACCGGATTTCAGACTCTCTTGAACTGTAGGTTCCTTCTTATATCCATACTTAGCAAAATCTACCAGTACTCCGCTGCCTAAATCTTCAATGGAGATCAATTTTTTATCCCTAGCCATCTTAGACAATTCTTCATTCTTTACTTCCTTGGTAAATCCCATAATTTTATAGTTGGAAGTGTGAACTTTTAGGAGTGCTTTGGTTTCAGGTGTTATAGCTTCTAAATAGTCCTTCTTATGGGTTCTGTTTGTCGTTCCTACCTCTATCAGCTTACTTCCGCTGTATTCCATTATAGCAGGAATTCTAAAGGATCCACCTATCTCTACTAATTCTCCTCTGGACACTATCACTTCCCTTTCTTTAGTCAGGGTATCTAGAACCAGTAATACTGCGGCCGCATTGTTATTTACTACCAGGGCACTTTCAGCTCCTGTAATGTCACAAATTAACTTTTCAATATGGGAATATCTGCTCCCCCTCTTACCACTAGGTATATCGTATTCCAAGTTATAAGTCGGAGGCCAAGCGGTCT
>JAUXGP010000284.1 GCA_030621995.1 Psychrilyobacter sp. | reverse complement strand
CCTACCGCTCCTACTTGGGGAAATATGATAAATGCCGCAAAGGAACTATATAATATTCAACATTATTGGTGGCTATGGGTTACCCCCGGAGCTGCAATCTTTATTACTGTAATGTGTTTTAATTTAGTCGGAACAGGTCTGAGACACGCATTAGACCCAAAATCTAAATAAAAGGAGGTGTAGGATGAATAAAAAACTATTAGAAGTTAAAAACTTAAAATTATATTTCAAGTTGGAAGAGGATCAATCCATCGTCAAAGCTGTTGATGGCGTATCCTTTGATGTATATGAAGGTGAAACTCTTGGGATTGTAGGAGAATCTGGTTCTGGAAAAAGTGTTACAACAATGGCAATTATGGGATTAGTTCCTATGCCCCCTGGATTTATAGAGGGAGGAGAAATTTTATTTGATGGCAAAGAATTACTTACTGCTACTAAAGAAGAAACTAGAAAAATTAGAGGAAATGATATTTCAGTAATATTTCAAGAGCCTATGACTTCTTTAAATCCTGTTCTAACTATTGGTGATCAATTAACAGAGGTTTTGTTTTATCATCAAAAATTAAATAAGAAAGAGGCTAAAGAAAAAGCCATCGGAATGCTTCAAAAAGTTGGGATTGTTCAACCAGACAGAGTCTATAATGGTTATCCTCATAATTTATCCGGCGGACAAAGACAAAGAGTTGTAATAGCTATGGCTTTATTATGTGACCCTAAACTGCTTATTGCTGATGAGCCTACAACGGCACTTGATGTAACTATTCAAGCAGAAATACTAAATTTATTAAATGACATCAAGGCAGAATTCAAAACTTCTACTATCTTTATAACTCATGATTTAGGAGTTATTGCTGAGATGGCAGATAGGGTAGTTGTTATGTCTAAAGGGAAAATAATGGAGGTAGCTTCTATCGCAGATCTATTTGATGCTCCATTACACCCATATACTCGTGGTCTTATGGATTCTATGCCAAATATTGATGAAGATGCCGATGTATTATATTCTATGCCTGACAAAATTGGACATCCTATTATTTTACATAAAAATAACGAGTATACTTTAATTGATGGAGAATACCACGGTAACGATACACAGATTATAAAATTTAAAAATAGAGAACTAAGAGTTCATATTAAAAAGGAGGGATAGTAATGGATAAGGTGTTAATAGAAGTTCAAAGTTTAAAAAAATACTATCCTATAAAAAAAGGGGTTTTAAGGAGAACTGTTGATCACGTTAAAGCTGTGGATAATGTCTCTTTTCAAATTTATAAAGGTGAAACTTTAGGGCTGGTAGGTGAATCTGGATGTGGTAAATCTACATTAGGTCGTACTATAATGAATATCTACGATAAAACCTCTGGTGATGTTTTATATAACAATTTAAATGTACATGAAGTTGATAAAAAAACTATGAATAAACTTAGAACAGATATGCAAATTATATTTCAAGATCCTTATTCTTCGCTTAATCCTAGACTGACTGTAGAACAAATTATCGGAGAAGCTGTACGATTTCACAAATTAAAACCTAAAAATGAAATTTATTCTCATATAAAATCTATATCAGAGCAATGCGGAGTAGATCCTAATCACTTACGGAGATATCCTCATGTATTTTCAGGCGGACAAAGACAAAGGATCGGTATTGCACGTGCACTAGCTTTAGAACCTAAATTTGTAGTTTGTGATGAATCTGTTTCTGCTTTAGATGTCTCTATTCAAGCAAAAGTTATCAACTTACTAAAAGAGCTGCAAAAAGAAAAAAAATTGACATATTTATTCATAACTCATGATCTTTCTGTTGTAAAACATATCTCAGATAGAATTGCAGTTATGTATTTTGGAAGAATAGTTGAGTTAGCAGATACATCAAAATTATTTGAATCTCCATTACATTTTTACACAAAAAAATTATTGTCGGCCATTCCTAAATCAAATCCTAAAAAGAAAAGTAAGGATTATAGAAATTTAGCAACTCCTGAATGGTTAAAAATACCAAAAGGATACAAAGTTGACGATAGATTACCAAAAGATAGGAATTCTCCTTCTGAGCTAATCGAGGTTAGAGATGGTCACTTTTTATCTTGCTATAAGGATGATTAATTATGAAGAACAACAAGATAAAAAAAAGAAATTTCAGTGATTTCTCAAATAAAGAACAACAAAATATTATCCATAATAGAAATGACCTCAGCAATAATGAGATCTTAAAGCTTATATTTGCACTTTATAAAAAGTTTTTACCTTTATTGCTTATTTTTATAGGATTTATTCTACTTGGAGCTACGTTATTTTATTATTTTTATTAGGAATTCTCTCTGGATTCTTAGAACTATTCTTTTCTAAGTAAAAAAAGCCTACCTTAATTTAAACTGTAACCTGTAAACTAGACACTAAAAAAAAGTGTCAAAGTTTACAGGTTTTTTGTAGATCCCAGATTGTAAAATTAAATGCAACACTTCAAAAATAACAAAACTAGATATAATTCCCATTATATAGATCTCTAATTGGAAATCTATTTTATTTGAGCTGGTATCTATTCATATAACTCGATGTTTTTTAACCTCAAAACTGCACCTTTAAATCTGGCTATATGACACCATCTATCCAAATAACTTCCATACTATATTCAATCCCATCACCGGTATAGCAAGATTAATTATCCTCTTAAACAACCTTTCCTCTACTTTTGTGGAGGTGTACACTCCTATCGCAGTCCCAATAACTACATGGGGAAGATAGGTCCAAATCATCTTGAGATTTTCAGGGGTGTAAAATCCTT